>CAMDKB010000199.1 GCA_945901195.1 Rhizobium sp. Q54 | reverse complement strand
CCGTTCTTGATACTTTCGCCGCCAGCCTTCTTGCCTCACCCGCAGGGCCTGATGCCGGGACCATTGCAGAAAAACTGCGGCTGCATCTTCTGGACACAAGAGGCGCGATGCTTGCGGGAGCGGCCTCTGCCGAAGGGCGGGCGCTGGCTGAGGTCGTCGAAGGAGCCCTGCCGCTTTTTGGAACCGGCCTTGCAGATCGTATTGCCCTCGCGGTGGCGCAGACGCGGCTTACGGAAATTGACGATATTCACATGGCGTCCTGCGCCACGGTGGGTTCGGTCATTATCCCCGTCGCGCTGTTGCTGGCTGAGGCTGTCGGCGCGGACAACGCGCGCCGCGACGCGGGGCTGCGGGCGGGCTATGATGCGATGGTGCGGCTCGGCTGCGCTGTCGATGGCGCACGCATACTCTACAAAGGCATCTGGCCGACCTATTTACTGGCGCCGGTCAGCGCTGCCGCCTGCTCTGCGGCCATTCTGGGGCTTGATGAGAGCCGGACCGCGGATGCTCTCGCCATAGCGCTGGCGCAAATTTCCGGTGCGGCAGGCGGACCAGCAGGCGGGCGCAATGGACGCTGGCTTTATGCAGGTTTGGCGGCTGCATCGGGCCTGCGCGCGGCACTGGCGGCGCGCGACGGTTTTGGCGGCGACCGCAGCCTGCTCGACGGCGACTGGTTCATGAAAACGCACGCCATCGCCTTCGATGCGACCAAACTCGTCGGCGCGCCGGGCGCATCCTTGCTTGAGATGAGCCTGAAGCCGTGGTGCACGGCCAAACAGGCTTCTTCTGCGCTGGCTGGATTTATTGA
Organism: Rhizobium sp. Q54; assembly: GCA_945901195.1. Classification (GTDB taxonomy): domain Bacteria; phylum Pseudomonadota; class Alphaproteobacteria; order Rhizobiales; family Beijerinckiaceae; genus Terripilifer. The sequence continues at coordinate 7,447 of CAMDKB010000199.1, read as the reverse complement.
CCTACTCGAGGAAGGCATTGCGCCCGCAGATATCACTGCGATCCGCGTATACGTTCTTGCAGCCTATCGCGGTATGATTGCGCACCAGCCGCCGGGCCGCATCGGCCGCATCGTATCCATAGCCTGGCAATGTGCGGTGGCGGCGTATCATCGCGACGGGCTGTACGACATCGAACGCGCGGATTATTCGGGCGAGGCGGATTTTATGGCGCTGGTGAATAAAGTGGAGGTGCAGGAAGACGCCGCACTCGCGGAATACTTTCCCACGCGGTATCCCGCCCGGGTGGAGTTGGAACTGGTCGGCGGCCAGCGGCGCGAAAAGCTTATTCTGGATGCACCCGGCGATCCCGCGCGCGCGCTTTCGCAAGCCGATGTGGAGGCGAAATTCTTGCGGGTATGCGCGGCGGCGATGGGCGATGTGAAGGCGCGGGAAGCCCTGGAAGGGCTGCGCGTGCGGTGGTGACGTCGCAAAACACGACGACAATGCGGCCACGGCCGCGCTTGCGTTGAATGTGCAGCCGTTTCCAAGCCCGGCGTTTCAGGTGTCGCAGATTTGGCGATGCATCATAGACCATTGAAAAACAGTTATTTTTACGCGTCACGCTTAAAAAATACTCATCAAATCTGCATTTTCTTGCATCCATTCTCGTTTTGACCCCATTCCACGGGCATTTTCTAAATGCTTTCGTCGTCGATGCCCTTAGCATCCCCCAACAACAAAAAGGTAACAAGATGAAGCCGACTTTTGTCGCTGCATTCGCTTTGCTGTGCATCTCACAGGCGCATGCACAAACCGGTACTGTCCCCGACAGCGGTGCGGTAGATACGCCCGCCGCCTTCTTCGCAAACGATCCCGGCAGGGTGCAAGCACAGCCCGTTCGTGTATACGAAATGCAGGTGCGTTCGACACGCGGAGCCCGCGCCGTTCGTGTCGCAAGGGCCGAACCTCGCGGGACGTTCTCCGCGTCCGTGACGCTCGCCTCAGGCGGCGTCTATGCGCTGGTCGATGCCTCAGCGCGTCGCCACGGCGTACCCGCGAATATCGCCCGCGCGGCTGTGCGGGTCGAAAGCAAGGGCCGTTGCAATGCGCGCGGACGACATGGCGAGCTTGGGCCGTTGCAGATCAAACCCGCAACCGCGCGTGGCCTCGGCTATAGCGGTTCTGCCGCTGCTTTGGCGACCTGCAGCGCTGGCCTCGAGTGGGGCATGAGGCACCTCGCCATTGCCTATCGCAAGTGCGGTCATGTCGGCCCGCACAATTACGGGCTTGGCGGCGGCTGCCGGCGCACCGCCTATGTTCGCAAGGTGATGGGCTACGCGTAAACCAATATTGCTCTCCCCTCGCCTTCCGCTTCCCTGAACTGTTGCGCCGGGAACAGCGCTCGGGCAGGTTGCGTGCGAGGGGAGCTGCATGATCGCTAAAATCTACGTCTTCGTTTTCGCATGGATCGCAACGGGCCTCGTGTTCGCGATCCCGTTTGCGCTTTTCGGCGCGGACAAGGTCCTGCGCGCGCCAGCGCCCGTCAGCGCCGGAGCGCGGCTGCTGATCGTGCCGGGCGCGGCCGTGCTCTGGCCTGTCATGCTGTGGTTCTGGGTGGCCTCCCGCCGTCGCGGAGAACGCACATGAGACGCGGGCACCGCAAGGCGCATCTCCTGATCTGGCCGCTGCTCGCCGCCGCGTTGCTGGTTGGTGTGGCGATGGCGCTCGCCCTGCGCCCACCGCCGGAAAAGACGGCGATGCCGGCTCAACACGGGCAGGTACTCACATGAGCACCGGCTTTCAGGCGGTGCAATGGAACCGCGCCAAGATCGTCTATGACATAACGCTCGCGGCTGGCGTTACCCTCTATATCGGCGGATATATGGCGCTCGCGCGCGCCCTGGCTGCGCCCGGCAAAATGCCCGGCTGGGATGATCTGCGCATTCAGGCCTTCGGCTCGTGCGCGTTCTTCATGATTTCGCTCATCCTCGCCATCGGCCCGCTTGCGCGGCTCAATCCGCGCTTGCTTCCGCTGCTTTATAATCGCCGGCATTTCGGCTTGTTCGCCTTCTGCATCGCAGCCATGCACGGCTATTTCGTCGTCGATTGGTTTGCGCTGCGTGGCGCGTTGCCCGATTTCTGGGGTGAGATCACCACAGCGGCAAACTATTCCAAATTCATCGGCATCACCATCAAGCCGCTGGGGATGGTGGCGCTGCTGATCTTCTTCGTCATGGCGGCCACGAGCCATGACTATTGGCTGAGCGTGCTGACGCCCCCGTTCTGGAAAGCCTTGCATATGCCTGTCTATGCGGCCTATGGGCTCATCATCATGCACGTGGCGCTGGGTTTGATGCAGCATGATTATTCGCCGGCGATTCCGTTGATTTTGGGGGCGACCTCTGGCCTTGTGGCGCTGCTGCATATCCTTTCTGGATTGAAAGAGCGCACCACTGACGCGGGCCTTGCGCCCGATCAGGATGGCTGGATCGCTGTGGGACCACCCGATTCAATCAGCGACAAACGGGCAAAAATTGTTGCAGCGCCCGGCGGCGAGCGCATCGCGGTGTTTCGCGATGGCGCGCGCATCGGCGCGGTGTCCAATCTCTGTGCGCATCAGAATGGCCCTGTCGGCGAGGGTGAAATCATCGACGGATGCATCACCTGCCCCTGGCATGGCTGGCAATACCGGCTAGAAGACGGGCGCTCGCCGCCGCCTTTCAAAGAGGAATTGGCGACCTATCGCGTGCGTTTGCGCGAGGGAAGGATCGAGGTTCACGCCGAGCCTCTGCCGCCGGGCACGCCTGCATCCCTTGTCGTCCCGGCTTGAGAAAAGCGGGCATTGCGGGCATGGGTAGGCCATGTCGAATCTGGCAGAGCGGCAATTACAGGCTACACGCGAAATCATAGGCCATGTCGCCACAAAGCTTGAAGCGGATCTTTCGCTGCAATTGTGGAACGGCGAAGTATTGCCACTGGGTCCCGGCGCGCGTGACGATATTCGCATCGTCGTGAAATCGCCCGGCGTCATCAGGCGCATTCTGCTGCGGCCCGGCCTGATGACCCTGTTCGAACTTTATGCCGGCGGCGACGTCGATATTTCCGGCGGCTCGATGCTTGAGGCGGTCGCCCGCTGGGACCATATCAAGGCGCTGCGATTGCCCAAGACCGTGGACAAGGTTTTCATCGCCAGAAAACTCTGGCCGTTTCTGTTCACGGCCCGCGCATCTGACAAGATTGCAGCGCACGGCTGGGACAAACAGGTTGAAGACCGCATTGAAAAAGGCCGTGATGACAAATCACTTGTCAGCTTTCACTACGATGTCTCCAACGATTTTTATAAGCTCTTTCTTGATCCGGAAATGGTTTATTCCTGCGCCTATTATGCGCGCGAAAATATGGATTTGGCGTAGGCGCAAATTGCCAAGCTCGATCTCATCTGCCGCAAATTGCGCCTGTCGTCCGGCGACCGCCTCCTCGACATTGGCTGCGGCTGGGGCGGGCTGCTCTGCCACGCGGCAAGACATTATGGCGTAAAGGCGCACGGCGTGACTCTGTCAAAGGAGCAATATGATTATTGCCAGGACAAGATTGCGCGTGAAGGGCTTGCCGGGCAGGTGACGGTTGAACTGCGCGACTATCGTACGCTGGATCAGGCAGAGGCCTGTGACAAGATCGCGCAGATCGAGATGTTCGAGCATGTCGGCATCGACAATCACGACCGCCACTTTCTGCAGATGCATAAATTATTGCGGTCCCGCGGGCTCTATCTGCATCAGGCCTCCACACGCATGGCGACCCGCGACCTCAGCAAGTTCCGCAAGCCCACACAATATCAGAAGGTGATAACGAGGTTCATCTTCCCCGGGGGCGAGTTCGACTATATCGGTCTGTCGACCACGAACCTCGAACGGCTCGGCTTCGAAGTGCACGATGTCGAGGCCATGCGCGAACATTATATTCCGACCTTGCGCGCCTGGGGCGAACGCCTGCATGCCAATCAGGTCGCAGCCATTGCGGAAGCCGGCGCACAGAAATGCAGGCTCTGGGCAATGTATTTCACGCTGTTCGCCTTCGCGTTCGAGCGCAACACGGTCTCGGTGTTTCAGACATTGGCGTCCAAGCGGCGGCGCGGCCCATCTGGCCTGCCCTTGAACCGGGAGAGTCTCTATCGGCAGGATTGATGCCCAGGCGATGAGACTGGGCTCTACACTCCTGGTTCAACGCGCCTTCAATTGCACCGGCTTGCCGTGCGGCGTTTCAAGATAGGCTTCAGTCCACGCGGCTTTCAGCGCATCAAGCGAGGCCTTGTCGGCCAAAGCCTTGTCCAACAGCAATTGTTCAAATGTTCTCAGCCAGTCATCGTAATACGTGGCTTCCAGATCTGGCGCCGCATCGCGTGCAGAAGTCGCGCGTTGTGCAGCAAAACGGGCGGCCCATTCGGGCCAGGTGTAGTGACCAGCCTGTGCGAGCTTGTGGGTGAGCGCGAAAATCTGGGCGTGCCAGGGTTCGGCAAAGGGCGCGTCGGGATCAGGCAGGTTCAAGGTAGCTATCCCATAGATCGATCATCACGGTGTCGCGTTCATTCGCCCGCGAGCCCCAGAGATCGCGTGAAGAAAACTCGATGGTATAGAGATGTTGCGGGCACTCGCCCAGAAAGTGCGCATGGGTATCGGGAAACAGATGCCCGCCATGGTGCAGCACGACCTTGCCCCTGCGGCCCCGCGCATAACGTGGCAGACGCGTATGCCCTTCGGGGCTTTCGTTGACCGCCCGCACGACATCACCGATCTGAAAACGTGGCAGCGCATCGACTGCACGGCTTGAAGGCCGCCCATTTCTCAGAACACCAAGAACGCCCTCGGCGTTGATGGGCGCGCGACCCAGATCGTGCTGGCCGCTCGCCTTGCCCGTGCGGATTTCATCCATGGACAGCAGGCCCGCTTCCACGCTGAGATCGGCCAGGCTGGTGATCCAGCGCTCATAATAGGAGAGCGTGAGATATTGCTGCGGCGAGAGACGTTCATTGGCGTGGCGGCCAGCGTCAAGATTCCATTTGCCCCATGCGCCCATCGCCATGCGAAGCGCCATGGCGCGCGCCTCCCAATCATGATGAAAAACAGGCTCGTCTTCTTCCAGCGGGATCGGACCAAAGCCGTGCATACCGCCCATATCGTGAATGGAATTCAAGGCAGCTCTCCCATGATTTTCGGCAAACCTGTCCCGACCATGGAATCGCGCGTCACCAGCGAAGCAAGCTGTTCAACCGAAAGTTCTTCAGTGTTCTCCGACCTCTGAGGGATTACCAGATAGCGGATTTCCGCTGTCGAATCCCACACCCGCACCTGCTTGTCGGGGTGAATGTCCAAACCAAATTCGCTCAAAACGCCACGCGGATCAATGACAACACGCGAGCGATAGGCTTCCGATTTGTACCAGGCAGGGGGTATGCCCAGAATCGACCAGGGGTAACAGGAACACAGGGTGCAAACGACGACATTGTGGACCTCATCGGTATTCTCGACCGCCACAATGTGCTCACCTTGCAAACCGGTGAACCCCATATCGCCAATGACCTTGGTGGCATCGCGCAGCAATTCAGCCCGAAAATCCGGATCGTGCCAGGAGCGTGCAACGATTTTTGCGCCAATCTGCGGGCCGATCCTGTTCTGATAGGCATCGATCAAGGCATCCAGCGCATCAGGATCGACCAGACCTTTCTGAGTCAGAAGGGTCTCCATGGCCTTCACGCGCAAGGCCGGATCGGATGGCAAAAGCGAGTGGGTCAGGCTGCCATGATGGTGGTCATGGTGGTCATGATGGTGATCATCATCATGGTGATGGCTGTCGCTCATTGATGTTCCTCAAGCATACGGGCCGCCATACGTTCGCCCGCCATCATGGTAGGGACATTTGTGTTCGCGCATGGCACGTTCGGAAAGATCGATGCATCGCAAACGCGCAAACCATCTACACCAATTACACGTCCATGGGAATCTACCACTGCGAGCGGGTCGTCGCGGCGGCCCATGCGATTTGTGCAGGACACATGCCAATGACCCAGCACCGCCGATTTGATCCATTCGGCACAGGTCTCGTCATCACGGACCAGATCATCCATGGAAGGCGCATCGGCGATCATGTATTTGATGACAGCCTTGCGGGCGAAAGGCGCACTTTCCATCACTGCGGCGCCAATTCTCGTCTGGATATCGTTCCAGCTGCTGTAAGTTGCAAGCGCCCGCGCCTTGTCGGAAAAGCTGATGGGGAATATCTCCTCGACGGCGGACTGAATGGCCGGATGCGCCTGCAATTTGATGAGCTGGCGGGTGCCTGCAATCAGGCGCTGCATATCACGGGGATCGCTGCACATATTGAAATCAATATCCGGGCTGACAGAAGGGTCCGTTGATTTCAACTTGAGTTCGCCTTTGGAGAAGGAGCGATTGACCCACATCATCATCAGGCCAATCCGCGCGCCAATCGCGTGCCATGCCGATTTGTCATGCGAGTTGATGTACATGTCGCCGGCGGGGCAGCCTTCGACGCCAGAAGAATAACGCAAGCCCGCCAATATCTGCCGGCGCAGGGTGGGCGGCAGGCGCGATTCACGCTTCATGTAGACGCCAAGATTGACGCCTGGATGCTCCTGCAGATTTTTGCCGACACCTGCGCGATCCGCAGCCACATTGATCCCCAGCGCCTGCAGGTCGCGCGCCGGTCCAATACCGTTGCGCATCAGGAAGGCCGGCGAATGAATGGCGCCCATGGAGAGGATCACTTCGCGCGCCCGCAGCTCCATATGCGTTCCGTTTCGCTCGGCGATGAGGCCGACGACTCGCGAGCCTTCGAAGATCAGCCGTTCAACCTTGGTATCGCCGTAGATGGTCAGATTTTCGCGAGCGCGAACCACTTTGGTGAGATAGCCGCGGGCCGCTGAGATCCGCTCGCCGTTGTTCGTATTGTTGACGACCAGCGGAAAGAAGCCGTCTGTGCCAGTGCCGTTCTGATCTTCGATATCCTTCCAGCCTGCATCCTCGATGGATTTGATGACAGCAGAGGTAAACGGCGGCCATTGTTCGCGCTTCCAGCGGCGCATGTTGATGGGTCCACCCTTGCCGTGCAGCGGCTCGCCGTAATCCGTGTCGTTTTCCAGCTTCTTGAAAAACGGGAGTACATCATCCCAGCCCCAGCCGTCGGCTCCCGCATCCCGCCAGGCGTCATAATCGGTCGGCAGCCCGCGATTGGCGCACATCCCATTGACGGCAGATGTTCCGCCAATAACCCGGCCTTGAGTATATCGCCGGCGAGGACGTGTATCATAATCATTTGAAGGCTTGGGGGCGAAAGCCGACCACAGGTTCATATAGGTGAAACGTGTATTGGAATGGGCGTTGCCGGAAAAGCCGTCGATAATTTCGGGTGGCTCTGTGCCTGGCTCGTAGTCAGCCCCTGCTTCAAGCAACA
>CAMDKB010000198.1 GCA_945901195.1 Rhizobium sp. Q54 | reverse complement strand
TTCGCCTTGCACGACGGCCAGTCCGTGGTGGTTGCCACGGAATTCTGCGACCTCCTTGTCGGCAGAAGCGATGAGCGCAAGCGTTCGGGTAATATCGGGCGGGAAGACGGCGGTATCGCCGGTGTAGCTGACGATGAGAGCAGGCTGTTGAATGCTCGGCGCGGTGAGTTCAAGCGCTGCCTTCGAGCTCAGTCCCGACCAGGTGGAGAGCCAGCTTTCGGGCGTGCACAGGCGCGCGAAGCCCACCGAACCATAATTGGATGCGAAGGGATCGTTGCCCCAGAGCGAGCCATATTTGCGATCGCTGGGTTCGATGCTGAGGTCCCAGCAGCGCAGGTCTGCATCGGTGCGCCAGATTTCCATTATTTTCTGGAATGAGCCGCCGATGCGATCCTGCTGTGCGCCGGTTTCGTTGCCACGCTTGCGGGCCGCCATGCGTTCGGCAATCAGGTCTTTGGCGATCTGATCCAACCGCGCGACACGGGCATGTTGTCCGGCGCGGAAGCGGTCGATGAAACCCGCCGAATAATTCGAAGGCGTGGGTGGCTCGCAAAACCCGTTGGCGGGATTCATGAAATCAAGCGCGGAATCGGTGGATAGCGGATCACTTTCATCGGCGACGGCGGGGTCGATACAATTCTGCAGCAGCTTGCCCTGACCGGGGTGCGGTGACACCAATATGATGCCATCGGCTGGCGGCATGTCCGCCTTGGCAAGCGCCGTCGCCCGGCCGCCGGGCGTGCGCGACAGCCGCTTTTCTGGCGCAAGAAGGGATTGCTGATTGTAAAAGCAATAAAGCCCTGCGCCGCCGGAGTTTCCCAGCAATATGATTTTTTCAAAGCCCGCTTCGCGCAGCCAGATCATGGCGGCAGCGACGTCCAGCAGCACTGTTTCATGCTCCAGTCTGAGATCGTTGCCAACCCAGCGCGAGGCTTGTGTCCATGCAGCGCATCTGGCATTCAGAATATGGGGAATGAGATAGTGCGTGGCCAGAAATTCGCGCGGATGCATGATGCAAACGACGGTCTTCTCGCCGCCACGCGCGAACAGAAAGCCGTTGCTGGCTGCGTTATCAATGGTGCGCAAGGGCTTGACTATTGTGCGGCAATCCTCAGGCAGCGATTCCGAAGTCCAGGCAGCATTGCGAAAACCGGCTGTGGCCGCTACTTTTTCATTCATGTGTCTGGGCTCCGGCATGGGCGGCATATTGCGCCATGAATTGCGGACAATCGCGGGTGAGGCGCTCGCGCGTCATGACGCCTGTTCGCAACATGTAATCGTATGTGAAATCCAAGGGATGCATCTGCATCTTGTCGGCCATGCCTTCATACCAGGTGATTGAGAGTTCCGCTGCGCGATTAAGTTTGTCGCGTATGGGTTCACGTTCGCTCTGGTAGCGATTGAATGCTGCAGAAATATCGGCGCCTTCGGCCTGAAAGGCGCGCCAGAGCGCGATGGAATCCTCAATCGCAAGGCGTGTGCCTGAGCCGATGGAGGGATGGGCCGTGCGCAGGGCATCGCCGATCAGTACGGCATTGCGATGACTCCACCGCGCGTTCTTGATGATCCTGTAGCGCCGCCAGATCGAGCGGTTATCTATAAAGTCGCCATCATCAATGGTTGTGTGAAATACATCCTCGCTGAATTCGCGGCGTTGCACTTCATCCATGCCAGCAAGGCCTGAGGACACCCATGTTTGCGCATCAACCTCAGCCACAAATGTACTCATCGCAGGCGTATAGCGATAGTGATGGCCGCAGAACGCGCCGTCGGGGCGCGACAGGAAGGTCAGGGTATGAGCGGGATAGGGTTTTTTCATGCCGTACCAGGCGAAATAATTTTTCAGATCGACAATCTCTGTTCCAAATTCCTGCGGGAAAGCGTCACGAACGACGGAATTGGCTCCATCGGCGCCGACAAGCACGTCGCAGTCTTTCATCGAGGCGGGATCGGGGATGCGTTTGTGGAATTCGATTTCCACACCAACGGCCAAGCATATCTTTTGCAATTGTTCGAGCAGGACAAGGCGGCTGATGGCGGAGAATGAAGAGCCATCGATAACAACGCGCGCGCCGTTCAAGACGATGTGTTGATCGGACCAGGTCTGCATATGTGCAAGGAGGCGTTCCACGACGCTGCTGTCGGCATCCGATAGAAAGCTCAGTGCGCGGCCAGACAGGACGACGCCAAAACCGAACGTGTCATCGTGCGCGTTCTGTTCGAGGACGCGAATGCGCCACGCGGGCCATGTCTTTTTCATCAGATAGGCGAAATAAAGCCCGGATGGCCCTGCTCCCACTATATTTATGTGCATGTTGAAATTCCCGGCAGTCTGCTGCTCATGCGCCCGCACAGCTTTGTGTCGCTAGCTCTGGGTACGGATGGCTCACTCACAGGTGCGGCAGAATGGGTTCGTTGGTCGCAATGAGCGAAAGGCGGCGGGAATCAAAATGCGCAATCTTTCCGTCGAGCCCTGCCGTGAGGCAGCCGAACCAGACGGCTTCACCAAGGCCAGTATCTGCACGTTCGATTTCCAGTTCGTCATCAAACTCGATGAAGCGATAGCAACCGGTCTTGCGGCCTTCGCGGCATTTGCCGGTGCGCAATGCGGCGGCTGCGAGCGGCGCGAATTCGGGTACGTCGAGAAGATAAAAGCCGCTCATGGCTTGCCGCCATTCGCGCTGTCGTGTTGCAGGGCCTCACAATAATTTTCGACGTAGCGCGCCTTGGTGCGCCATAATTGCTCGATGTTTGTCCAATGGCCGCTGGCTTCCAGCTCCAGCGCGGCATCGATTGTGAGTTCGGCATCGGTTGCATCGGGGCGGTCTATGTCGCGCAACCGGCGTGTGATCTCGAGCGGATAGAAATTGGGATCACGAAAATAGATTGATTCGAGAATTTCGTGCCGGACGGACTGGCTCACGCTGACGCCCTGCTGTTCAAGCCGCTTTTGCCAGCTCAGCAGATCAGCTTCACTCTCCACACGCCAGGCGGTGTGGTTGGCCATCGCCATATAGCCGCGGGGAACGACGAGTTCAGGTGGCTGACGTGTGCCGATATAATAGAAGAATGCGATGGTGCTGCCTTCCCCACTGTCGAAGAAGAAGTGAATGAAGTCGGCATGCTGCTCCTTCTCGCGGCCCCAGCCTTTGGCGGTGATGGCGTGAACCAGCGGCAAGCCCATGATGTCGCGATAGAAATGCACGGTTTCGCGCAACTTCCATGTGGGTCGCGCCGTGTGATCGACACCGCTCAGGGCGGCGCGGAGCGGAGCGTGGTTCAAGGAGAGCGTCATATTTTGTCTCCTGAAGGTGCATGAGTTGACATGAACGGCAATTTATCAACATGCAGGATGCAGTCAATTTTACGGTGATGGCGGCGCTTTCTGGATTTGAAACGACAGGCGTTCGCCGTCTTTTGCCGTGCTTTTGAGCTGGTCGCCGGTTTCCCGGATCAGATTTGGAATATCGATTGCCGACATCGGGTCCGTCGCGATGACAATCAGGACTTCACCTGCCGCCATTTTTCGCAGCGCCTTGCGGGTATGAAGCACCGGTAGCGGGCATTTCAGTGCCGAGAGATCGAGGGTTGTGCATTTCATGGTGTTGCCAGCTTGCAATGTGCGGTTGATAAGTCAGATGTCATGGTCGGATCGCGTTGCCGGGCAGCTTAAACAATTGTCCGCGATTTGGCAGGAGAACGTGATGCGTATTTGGTTGGCCCTGCTTGTGAGCGTGGGTATTGCCAGCGGTCCGTTGCTGGCGCAAGGCGATCTGCGCGGCCACGGCGGTCCGGTGCGGGCGCTTGCCATCGCACCTTCCAGTGATCTGGCGATCTCGGGCAGTTTCGATCAATCGGCGATTGTGTGGTCTCTGGCTCAAGGCAAGGCGTTGCGTATACTCCGCTTCCACTCGGGCTCAGTGAACGCGGTGCTGGCTCTGAAAGACGGTTTCGTCACAGGGGGGGAAGACGGGAAGGTCGCGATCTGGCGCGCAGACGGCGATAGTCCCGTGCGTGTGTTTCAGGCACATTCTGCGCCGGTTGCGGGGCTTGCTTTGTCTCCAGATGGAAACTGGCTTGCAAGTGCGGGCTGGGATGGCGCAGTCAAGCTCCAGGATCTGCGTGATGGCGGCGGCAGCCGCTCGTTCGAAGGCCATAAGGGCATCGTAAATGCAGTAGCTTTCATGCCGGATGGACAATCACTGGTGAGTGGCGGGTACGATGCCCACATCATCATAAATTCGCTGACAGGAGATGTGCTGCAAACCGTCGTATTGCCTGCGCCCGTCAGTACGCTGGCCGTGGCTGCAGACGAAACTGTGGCGGCCGGTTGTGCTGATGGCAACGTTGTGTTCCTCAATCGCGCCGGTACGATTGCCGGTTCAATTGCTGCGACGGAAACGCCGGTGACATCTCTGGCCATCAGTCATGATGGACACACGCTTGCTGCGGGAAGCCCGCGCGGCGCTGTGACGGTTATCGATATTGCCGCGCGCCGTGTGCGCTTCACGTTGAACGGTCCGGGTCTGCCGGTGTGGTCAATGGTTTTTACGAGGGATGGCGGGCAATTGCTGACCGGAGGCGCTGATCGCATCGTGCGGCGCTGGGACGCCACAAGTGGCGAGCATATAGGCGCCATCGCGGGGGCGGGAGATGATGATGAACTCGGCCCATTCCGCGACATGCGCGGTGCGGACATCTTCCGGGCATGTTCGGTGTGCCACACCGTGAGGCCCGATGGGGCAGGGCGCGCGGGCCCATCGCTCTATGGACTATTCGGACGCAAGGCCGGTTCTCTGCCGGGTTATTCCTTTTCGGAGGCTTTCCGAAAGCTTGATCTCGTCTGGACCGAGGAGACAGTTTCGCGCTTGTTTGAGATTGGCCCGCAGGCATTCACGCCCGGCACAAAAATGCCTGAACAGACTGTCGGCAATGCGAAAGAAAGGCAGGCGCTCATAGACTTTTTGCAAATGGCGACTGCGGCCAGATAAGCCGGTTCTGCTGGCTATGCGGCAGTACAATGTGCTAAATGCCTTCTTGGGAAAAGAGGGTCTGTCATGAAAGCGTTCTTATCGGCTATTGTGTTTGCGCTTGCCGTCGCTGCTGCTGCACCGTTCATGTTGACCGGTCTCCAACACGACACGTCATCAGCATTTTCAACAGGGAGCACGCGTGTCGGTGAGCCCGGCTCCAATCTGATCGGTGTGCATTAAGGACACGGGAATTTGGCGCGCGTGCCGGGCCGGGAAATTTCGCGGTTGGCGAGGTCAATAAAGCGATGAATACGGGATAAAGCCGACGCTCTCGCCGGGTTCTACGCGTGTGATGTCTTCACGCAATTCGACGAGGCCATCGGTTTCCACAAGCGACGACAAAAGACCGGCGCCTTCGCGTGGAAACTTGACAGCTTCAACAACACCATCAGGCGCGCGCCTTAATTTCGCACGGGCGAATTCGCGACGTCCCGCCTTTTTCTTGTAGGAGAAAGCCGCGCGAACCGGCAACGCCATGAGTGGCGCGGGCAGTGCGCCCATGAGCGCGAGAACAGCAGGGCGCACCACATAGGCTTGCGTGACAAAACTGGCGACGGGGTTTCCGGGCAGGCCGACAAAAGGCGTGCCTGAAATCATGCCCATGGCCACGGGACGACCGGGCTTGATCGCCATACGCCAGAAGGTCAATTTACCTGCATCTTCAACGGCGCCTTTGACGTGATCTGCATCCCCTGTCGATACGCCGCCGCTTGTAAGGATGAAGTCATGATCTTCGGCCGCACGGGCAAGCGCGCGCGCAAGCACAGCGCGATCATCCCTGAGAATGCCGAGATCCGAGACGTTGCAGCCCAAGCGACGCAAGAGCGCCATCAACATGAAGCGGTTGGAATCGTAGACTTGTGGCGGGCTCTGGTTTTCACCTGGTGAGACAAGTTCATTGCCTGTCGAAAACACGGCCACTTTCAGCTTTCTTGCAACTGTCAGATCTGTGCGGCCAAGCGCGGCTGCCAATGCAACATGGGAAGGTGTCAGACGGCTTCCGGACTTGATGGCGATGCTTGATTTCTCGATGTCTTCGCCGGCGGGGCGAACATTTGCGCCGGGCTTCAGCCCCGCTGGCAATTCGACGAACTCATCACTGCCGATCGTGACATCCTCCTGCATGAACACGGTGTCAAAGCCAGAAGGGACCGGAGCGCCGGTGAAGATGCGGATGGCGCTGTTATCCCGCGTTATGTTGACGCTTGCGCCTGCTTCTATGCGTCCTGCAACCGGCATTCGCGTCACGCCGCTGCCAAGATCAGCCGCACGGACGGCAAAGCCATCTACAGCAGAATTGTTGAAGGGCGGCAGAGGAATTCCCGCAAGCAGATCGCCGCAGAGTATGCGGCCATCAGCTTCGACGAGTGGGATCGTCTGGCTGCCGGTTATAGTGTGAAGCCGCTCGCAGATGAGCGCGACAGCTTCATCCACTGACATCATTGGGCCGCCAAAAGCAAAGCAATCATCGCTCAATTGTGCCATGGCGCGAACACCTCACCCCTCGACGCTGGAAGCATCGAAAATCGTGTTGCTGTCGATTGCAAATTGCAACATCAGGTCCGCGATCCCTGCGAAGTCATCCAGATTGACGACGGGAAGCCTTGTACCAGCTATCGGCATGTTCGAGGCTATGGCGACAATATCGCGGTCGCCGGGATACAGCAGCGGCTTGCCATTCTCGCCGCGAAACACTTCGATTTTCGGATGTGCGCCGGTCTTGAACCCTTCGACAATGACCATATCCACGTGGCCGAGTTTTGTCAGCAAATCGGGAAGCGTCCATTCGGGCTCATCGTGCAGTTCGCGCATCAAGGCCCAGCGATGGCTTGAGGCCACCAGTACTTCTTGTGCACCGGCTTGTCTGTGAGCCCAGGAATCCTTGCCGGGGGTATCTATGTCGAATTTATGATGAGCGTGTTTGATGGTTGAGACCTTGACGGCACGGCTGTTCAACTCGGGAATTACCCGCGTGAGCAGGGTGGTTTTTCCCGCGCCGCTCCAGCCAGCCAGTCCGATAACTCTCATTCACAGCGTCCGGGTTCAGCACAAAAATGCCCGGCTTCAATAAGCCGGGCAATGAAAATCTCCAAATGCGGGAGCGCTACTCGGCAGCGACGGCGCCCGGCGGGGCCTTGGCCGCTTTGGCTTTTTCTTCTTCAAGCCAAAGACTGTGATGCTCTTTCGCCCAGTTTTCATCGACTTCGCCTGTGCCCATGGCGTCAAAAGCGCCCTCCATACCAAGTGATCCGATATAGATATGGGCGATCATGACCGCGATGAATAGCATTGCGATCACAGCGTGTATTCGGGATTGAAACTGCACTGCTGCTATGTCTTCGCCCGGGAAGAGCAAATGCCAGCCGGAAATCGACATCAGCGCGCCGCCAATCACGACGATCCAGAAAATTCCTTTCTGGCCAGCGTTGAAGCGCCGGGCGGGAGGATGAACGCCTTTCTTGAGAACGCCGCCGCCAGCTTTCAGCCATTCTATGTCGATCTTGCCGGGGATGTTGTCTTTCGCCCAGAGCAGGAACATAGCGACAATTCCCGCCATGAAGGGGAAGGCGAGATAATTATGGGACAACTTGCCCAGAGCGGACATTGATCCGAATGCGCTTTCACCAATCAACGGTTCGAGCAACGTCTTGCCAAAGGTGAGATTGAGGCCCGACAGTGCCAGCACGATGAAGCAGCTCGCGGTCGTCCAGTGCACGAAACGGTCGAATGTAGGGAAGCGCAGCACTGTGCGGCCCGAGAAGCCCTTTTCCACGCGGACGCGTCCGCGCACGAGAAAGAAAATCGCCAGCAGGGCGAGCATGCCTAGAATGGCAATCACACCAATCGTTGGCAGCGTCGTGCGACGATAGGTCTGCCAGTCGCGCCCCTCGGGCTGAATAAGATTGGCCGCGCGTTCGTCCGGGATCGAAATACGGCCACTGACAATGCCGCCGGGCTTAAGCGCGTTGAGCAATTGCTCTTCTTTCACCGATTGTTCCGTCGGCCTGAAGTTCTGCTGCGCCGTCGCAGGCCATACGATCGCAATAGCGATCAGTACTGCCGAAAAGAGTGGGAGAAGTTTTTTCGTAACTGCCCAGGTTCCTTCCTGCCACCGTGATTTTTATCCGATTTTCCTGGACCTATGAACCGGTTTCCGATTCAAGCATCGGATGGTCGCTGAATCGCCAGACGTTCCGTCCCGGGAAGAGCTGATCGCGCTGGTTCAG
>CAMDKB010000197.1 GCA_945901195.1 Rhizobium sp. Q54 | reverse complement strand
TTTTGGAACCCAGCATTTGCGAGCAACCAAGCGCTTCCAGCATTGACGATTTCAGGCTAGCTTTGTCCCAAGGTCCTTCGCGTGGCGTCCTGACGTTGCACGAAAGGACAGCGGGAGGGGACAATGCGGGCTGGGCAAACTGCTGTGCAGATGCGGATCGCGGCGGGCCTTTTCAGCGCGTCCATGCTCTTGTGTTTATCGTCGAACGCTTTTGCGCAGGCTGACTTTTACGCCGGCAAGACTGTGAGCATCTATATCGGATTTGGCCCCGGCGGCGCGTATGATTTATCTGCGCGGGTGCTGGCGCGCCATATGGGCAAGCACCTGGCGGGAACGCCGCAGGTTGTTCCCAAGAATATGCCGGGCGCAGGTAGCCTGCGAGCAGCGTCCTACATCTATTCGCTGGCTCCAAAGGACGGAACCGAATTTGGTATCTTTGGCCGCACTGCGCCAATCGATCCGCTGCTTGGAACAGAAGGCGCGAAATACGATCCGCTGAAATTCACCTGGTTGGGATCAACATCCAACGAGGTATCCACGTGCGTCGCCTGGCATACGTCGCCGGTCAAGACTGCAGATGACGTAATGAAAAACGAACTGACGGTTGGAGCCGCTGGTGTAACGTCACCTTCAGCAACCTTGCCGAAAATATTCAATGCGGCGCTTGGCATGAAGTTCAAGGTCATCAGTGGCTATCCGGCCAGCGCCAATGCCCTTACCGCCATGGAGAGCGGTGAACTGGCGGGCTTTTGCTCCTGGGGCTGGGTGCCGATGAATTCCATGCGTCCGGACTGGATCCGGGACAAGAAATTCAACGTGCTCTTCCAGATCGCGCTGCGTAAACATCCCGATCATCCAGATGTGCCGCTGATACTCGACTTTGCGCGCAATGACGATGACCGGCAGCTGCTGGAACTCGTCGTTGCGCCGCAACAATTCGCCCGCCCCTTTGCAGCTCCTCCAGATTTGCCGCCAGAACGGACCGCGCAATTGCGGACCGCCTTCGAGGCGACAGTGAACGACCCGGCTTTCATTGAGGAATCGCTCCGTTTGAAGCTTGAACCGGAACTCGTGCGTTATTCTGAAATAGAAGGCATCATCAAACGGCTCAATTCCTTTCCGCCCGCTGTGATTGCGCGGGCGCGCGAAGCGATGCAGGTTAAATAGCTGTGGAGGAGTGGGAAAATGATGAAGTTCAAAGACCGCGTTGTGCTGGCTATCTGCATGATGGCTGCATTCACTGCGAGCAACGTGCGCGCGCAGACGGTCGATCCAGCGCTGATTGAGGCGGCGCGGCGGGAAGGATCGGTAACCTGGTACACGACCCTGATCATCAACCAGTTCGTGCGGCCTGCGGCTGCGGCCTTCGAGAAAAAATATGGCGTGAAGGTCAACGCCATTCGCATGAACACCGAGGATGTGATCTTGCGGACAATCAATGAAGCGAAAGCGGGGCGAATGCAGGTGGATGTTTTTGACGGAACATCGACAGTCGGCCCGCTCAAGAAACTGGGCATCGTCGCAAAATATACGCCAGCCTCCGCCGCGCGATTGGCGAAACAATTTCTTGATAAAGACGGATATTGGGTCGCAACCAATTATTATGTCTATACGCCTGCGCTGAACACCGAACTCTGGCCAGAGGCGAAGGCGCCCAAGAGTTTCGCCGATCTTCTCGATCCAATGTACAAGGGCAAACTGGGCTGGTCGTCGCTTTCCTCGACCTCGTCCGCACCAGGATTTGTGGGAACCATCCTGACGCATATGGGCGAAGAAAAGGGTATGGACTACCTGAGGCAACTGGCAAAACAGGACATCATCCCTGTGAAGCTTTCAGCACGCGCGGTCGTTGACAAGATGATTGCTGGCGAGTTTGCCATTGCACTGCAAACCTTCAACCATCATTCGACCATCAGCGCCGCCAAAGGGGCGCCTTCGCGTTGGTTCCCACTTGATCTGGCCATGGTGAACGTATCAGTGGAGGGAATAGCGAAAGACGCGCCGCGCCCGAACGCCGCCCGGCTATTGGTGGATTTTCTGGTGACGCCTGAAGGACAGCAATTGTTCAAGGAAGCCGGGTACATGCCCGTGGATCCGGACATTTCGCCCGATGAGCCCCGGCTCCAGCCCGAACGGGGCGGATTCAAAGCGTTTCTCCAAACGCCCGAGGAAGTCGACGACCTGCTCCCCGGCTGGCAAAAGATAGCAACTGATTTGTTCCGGTGACTTTGCCGGGTTGGTGCGAACGCCGCAAAACAGTGAGTAACTTGCCCGCGCCCTTGCCATATATGGGGCAGGAGGCCTATAGGCGGGGTTTATGTCCCCAGCTTCACTCTCAATGATTTTCCCCCGGCATCTTCTTGGTGTCGAAGGGATGACTCGTCCGCAGATCGAGGACCTGCTCGATCGCGCGGATGAGGCCGTCAACGTCTCCCGCCAGGTGGAAAAGCGCCGCCGGGTTCTGCGCGGGCGCACACTGATCAATCTGTTTTTTGAAGCCTCCACGAGAACGCAGGCCTCATTCGAACTCGCGGGCAAGCGGCTTGGCGCTGATGTGATGAACATGTCGGTGGCCACATCTTCCGTGAACAAGGGCGAGACGCTGATCGACACGGCGGTGACGCTGAACGCGATGCATCCTGATCTGATCGTCGTCCGGCATCATCATTCAGGCGCGGTCAACCTGCTTGCACGCAAGGTCAGCTGTCCCGTTATCAATGCGGGCGACGGCAGCCATGAACATCCCACGCAGGCATTGCTGGATGCACTGACAATCCGCAGGAACAAGGGGCGGATCGAGGGGCTCATCGTGGCGATCTGCGGCGATGTCCTGCATTCGCGCGTGGCGCGCTCCAACATCATTGCGCTGGCGACACTGGGTGCGCGGGTGCGGGTGGTCGCGCCCTCCACACTGCTGCCGGCTGGCATTGAACGTTTTGGCGTCGAGGTCCATCGCTTCATGGAAGAGGGTATTCGCGATGCGGATATTGTGATGATGCTGCGCATTCAGCGCGAGCGGATGGAAGGCGCGTTTCTGCCCTCGCTCAAGGAGTTTGCGCATTTCTTCGGGCTTGATGACGAGAAGCTGAAATGGGCAAAGCCCGATGCGCTTGTGATGCATCCGGGCCCGATGAATCGGGGCGTCGAGATTTCATCCTCGGTCGCAGACGGGCCGCGATCTTTGATCACCGAACAGGTTGAAATGGGCGTGGCTGTGCGCATGGCGGTGCTTGAATCGCTGGCGCAACATCTGCCGAACGGGTGAGCGATGAGCAATTCAATACGCAAGGCGCTCGTCAACGCGCAGATCGTCGATCCCCTCGCCGACAAGATTACCACTGGCGGAGTCTTGATTGAGGGAGATGTCATAGTCTCGCTTGGCGCTGGGGTAACACCCGCCAATTGCGGTTCGGGTGTGGAGATTGTTGATTGCCGAGGGTTGCATCTGGCGCCCGGCCTGATCGACATGCGTGCGTTTATCGGTGAGCCCGGCGCTTCCCATCGCGAGACCATAGCGACGGTCAGCGCTGCTGCTGCCGCTGGCGGTGTAACAACATTGCTGGCCACGCCGGAAACGTCGCCGCCCGTAGACGGTTCTGCGACGGTCGACTACATCACACGCCGCGCTCGTGACAATGCCAAGGTGCGTATCAACGTCTGTGCAGCACTGACAAAGGGGCTCGCGGGCGGTGAGATTGCCGAGATCGGGTTATTGCGGCAGGCCGGAGCAATCGCATTTTCCAACGGCTCGCAATCCATTGTGTCTTCGCAGGTGATGCGTCGCGCGATGACCTATGCGCGGGATTTCGATGCATTGGTGATGCATTATGCCGAGGATCGTGATCTTGCCCGTGCGGGCGTGATGAACGAGTGCGAATTTGCGGCGCGTCTGGGGCTTGCCGGCATTCCTCATGAAGCGGAGGCCATCGTGCTGGACCGCGACATGAGGCTCGTGGCGCTAACCGGCGCGCGTTATCACGCCGAGCTGGTCACAAATTCCTTGTCGCTGGATATTATCCGCAAGGCCAAGGCAGCGGGCTTGCCAGTCACCTGCGGCACGTCGATCAATCATCTCACCCTGAATGAAAACGATATCGGCGATTACAGGACGTTCCTGAAAATGTCGCCGCCATTGCGCAGCGAAAGCGAACGCCTGGCGTTGGTGGAAGCTCTGGCTGATGGAACGATCGAAGTTATCGTATCTGATCACAATCCACAGGATGTGGAAACAAAACGCGTGCCGTTTCCTGAAGCTGCCTATGGCGCTATCGGCGTCGAGACCTTGCTGGCCGCAGGCTTGCGTCTTGTGAGTTCCGGGCAGATCTCGCTGCCAAAGCTCATGGCTGCGATGTCACTCCATCCAGCCGATATTCTGCGATTGCCGCAGGGCCGTCTTGCCGCCGGCGCACCGGCTGATCTCATCGTCTTTGATCCAGACGAGCCGTTTGTCGTCGATCCCCAGCTCCTGCATTCGCGCAGCAAGAATACGCCCTTCGATGAAGCGCGTCTGCAGGGCCAGGTGAAACATACTTTTGTCGGCGGCAGCGCAATCTGGCATGCGGACTGAGCGGATTATTTCCCTTCCGGCTTGATGCCGGCGTCCTTGATGATCTTGCCAAAACGTTCGATACCATCGACCATCAAGTCGTGGAGTTGCTGCGGCGGGCCGGCGAGCACTGTATAGCCGCCATCAGCCAGGCGCGCCTTGAAAACGGGCTCATTCAGCGCCTTTGCAATCTCGCTGTTCAGCCGTTTGATAATCGGCTCGGGCGTACCCGGCGGCGCAAAGAAGCCCATCCACGTGGACGGTTTGCTGAAGCCGGGAACAGCCTCGCTCATGGAAGGCACATCGGGCATGCGATCGAAACGGTCTGGCTCAAGCACCGCCAGAACCCGTGCCCCGCCCGAAGCGATATGGCCGCCTGCAGTTGTCGCCGAGGTAAAAGTCACAGGCACGTGGCCGGCGACAAGGTCGTTCATCGCCGCATCGCCTCCACGATAGGGCACATGCACCATGTCGATTCCTGCCGTCTGCTTGAACAATTCACCGACGAGGTGAAACACCGAGCCGATGCCGGTGGAGGCATAAGATAGCTTGCCGGGATTGGCCTTTGCGTAGGCGATGAATTCGGCGATGTTCTTGACTGGGAGTTTCGGGTTGATGACCATGACGGTGACCGGCTCCACCGCAGCGATGATGGGCGCGAAATCCTTGACGGGGTCGTAGCGCAGGCCAGGTGTGAGGTGCACTGCCGTGACATGCGTCCCCGATGTGCCAATAAAAATGTTATAACCATCGGGTGGAGCCTTGGCGACAAACTCAGCGGCGATGGCGCCATTGGCGCCGATGCGGTTTTCAAACAGCACAGTCTGGCCAAATACCTCCTGCAGTTTTGCCGCCACGGGACGGCCAAACACATCCAGCGGCCCCGGCGGGAAGCCGGTGATGATGCGCACGGCTTTGTCGGGATAGGTTTGCGCCATTGCAGGAGCGGATAACGCCGTAAAGGCCAAGGCCGTGGCGATAAGTCGGCAAATTTTCATACTTCCTCCCAAAGCGAAACTGCGTCATTTGTCTGCACATAATCTAGTCGTGCGCGAAGGCAAAGCCAATGCTGATCCGGCGCGCCGCATGGAGTTTCCATATGAGCCAGTCCGGCAATGCCGATCTAACCAAATCTCTCACCGGCGTTTGGAGCGGTTTATATTCTTATCCTGCGCTGATGGATCCCGTGTCCTTTGTCGCCACCATGATTGATGCGGGGACGCAGCTTTCAGGAACGACGCACGAGACCTGCGACGTTGCTCCTGGCGAAAGCGCTGGGCTGCTTGCGAAGATTTCCGGCGCCCGCAGTGGCAGCACGGTAAATTTCGCCAAGAATTATGATGGCAGCGGCGGCTGGAACCACAGCGTCTTTTATGAAGGCAATCTCAGTACTGACGGCACCGAGATCGAGGGCCGCTGGCGTGTGCCGGGCGCCATGACAGGCAAGTTTCTGATGATCAGAAACGTCGCCAAGGCGCGCGCGTTGACGCGGGAGGTTTTCGAGAAGGTGTGAGGTGCTTCTAACTGCGGGCGATACGCGTTTAGTGGGTCAGCGTATTTGAACCGGGTTTCCCTTCGTCCTGAAAAGCACTAGGTTGTGGTGTCTTGCTCACGGAATTGCGCGTCGCCATGGTTCAGCCCGATCTGCCTTTCAACGTCCTCATGTTGCTCATGGGATATGTTTTTGGCTCAGTTCCGTTCGGGCTGCTCCTGACAAAATTGGTGGGCACCGAGGATTTGCGCTCCATCGGCTCTGGCAATATCGGAGCGACCAATGTTTTGCGGACGGGACGCAAGGGGCTGGCAGCGGCAACGCTCATTCTTGATGCCTTCAAGGGGACGGCCGCTGCGCTGATAGGGCTGCACTTTTCTGAATATACGGGTGTGGTCGCCGGGCTCGGTGCGTTTCTCGGCCACCTTTATCCGGTCTGGCTGAAAGGCAAGGGCGGCAAGGGTGTCGCCACATACTTGGGCGTTACGCTGGGGCTGGCGTGGCCGGGCGCGCTCGTGTTTGCAGTGGTGTGGCTCGGCATCGCCTTTATTACCCGCTACTCGTCAGCTGCTGCACTGGGCGCGAGTGCGGCTGTTCCCATCGCGCTTTGGGCGATGGCGCGCACGAGCGTGGCGGAACTGCTTGCTGCGCTGGCTGTGCTGCTCTGGCTCAAGCACTGGCCAAATATTTCGCGCTTGATGGACGGCACCGAAGGCAAGATTGGCGGCAAGACGTGAGCGGCCAGAGCGAATTGCCGTTCCAGAATGCGCCCGGCATCCGGCTCACATATGAACAAAGGCTGGAATAGCTGTGTCTGATCCGCAGCGACAATATTGGCCCGCGTACGTTTCGCGCGCTGATCAATCGCTATGGTGGGGCAGGGGCGGCGCTTTCGGCCCTGCCGACGCTGTTGAGAGAAACAACGGGCGGGCGAAAGATCCGTATTGCCGAACGTGACGTGTGCCTTCGCGAGATGGAGATGGCGCGGAGGGCGGGCGCGCGTTTCGTCGCGCTGGGTGAGCCCGATTATCCCCTTGCCCTGCGCGCCATCGATTCTCCACCGCCGCTGATTGCTGTAAAGGGCAAAGGCGATGTTTTGCTGAAGCCAATGATCGCTGTCGTGGGATCGCGCAACGCTTCGGCAGCCGGGCTGACCCTGACTGAACGGTTGACGCATGATTTTGCCGCGCAGAATTATGCAGAATTATATTGTCGTATCAGGCCTTGCTCGCGGGATTGATCAAAAGGCACATCGAACCGCAATGAAGACCGGAACCATTGCCGTGCTGGCAGGCGGGCTTGATCGCGTCTATCCCAGCGAGCATCGCGGTCTGGCAGATGAAATTTGCGAACATGGCGCGCTCATCAGTGAAATGCCGTTCGGATGGGAGCCGCGCGGCCGCGATTTTCCGCGCCGCAACCGAATCGTGTCGGGTCTGGCGTTGGCGACGGTGGTGATCGAGGCAGCGCGCCGTTCCGGATCGCTGATTACTGCGCGTTTTGCCAATGAGCAGGGCCGGGAGGTTTTTGCTGTGCCCGGTTCCCCACTCGACCCGCGCGCGGAAGGCACGAACGATTTGCTGCGTCAGGGGGCAACATTTTGTACGCGCGCGGAGGATGTGCTGGAAGCTCTGGCGTTGATTCGCGATCTGGCCGATGTGCCCACCAGCTTGGATGGGATGGAACTGGATGAAGACGGCGCGGAGGCGCCGGTTGCGGCTCTGCCGGCCCGTTCAGGCCGGCCTGTGATAGAGATTTTGGAACAATTGCTGGGCGCGGGACCGGTCGCGATCGATGATCTGGTGCGCGCCAGTTAGATTCCAGCGCGCGATGTGCAGGCTGCGCTGCTCGATCTTGAACTGGAAGGGCGCATAGCCCGGCACGGCGGCGCGTTGGTTTCGCTGCTGCCGCGCTGACGCTGATTTAATCGCGATTCCTATTGGCACATAAGGAATAGAAACATCCGGCGCATCAGCGCCGACGGGCGTTCACGCTTGTCCAGCGATGTGTCAATTTCACCGCTTTGGTATCAATCCAGTGCAGGGTTGTTTTTTCGCGCCGACATTTCCGCCTCCAGCCGCGCCAAGGATAAAAAATAAGCGAGCGTTTCCAGTTTTACCGATCCGGCGAGTTGGCAAAGTTCGGCGGTCAATTGCGCGATGTTACTGGCGACCTCCGCAACTGCGTTTGGGTCGAGTGCAGTCCGGGGCCTTGAAACCGGGCTGCGTGGAGATATCTAAGTGGTAGAATTGTAAT
>CAMDKB010000196.1 GCA_945901195.1 Rhizobium sp. Q54 | reverse complement strand
ACAGCGGGAAATCCCTTTGATCTTCCAGCAGGTGACCCGCGTCTCGCTGCTGGTGCGCTGGTGCTGATCGATCCAACGACCGGAATGGTATTCGATTATTTTATCAGCAACGACAGGATTACACCGCTCTATGAGCGTCTGCCGGTCGCGCGCGAGGCGCTTGGCGATTATCCCGCATTCAGCCGTCTGTTGCCTTCGGTGCCGACGCAACAAGGCTCCTGGCGGCGATATGAAACGCGATATGACCGGGAAGCCGAGGTTGTCGAGTGGAGCGTCGATGGGCAAATCATAGGCCGGCAAGAGCGCGCTGGCGCCCCCATCGGAACGACTGGCCCTGCGGTGAAGTGGAACACCTTGCGTGTCGGGGTCGGGCTTTTTACGCTTCTCGACGATCTGTGTGATGACAGGGACCGCGCTGATGATCATCCGCGCATCAAAGGCTTCATTCCCGACAATACTCAGGACAGGTTTGGTCAAGGCGCCCGTATATCGATGCGCAACCTTGATATTGAAATTTAATTCCAGGCTTGGTCTTCAAGCTTGAAGCGCTCCAGTAGTGTGTTGATCCGGCCAACATAGGGGGCCTTGTCGAAGGCGTTGTAGAGATTGCCTGCGCCGCGCACAGGGTCGCCGGCAAAGTAGCGCTCGTAAAGTTGCTGGCGGCCTGAAAAGCTGGACATGGCAGCATCGACGGCGAGCCGGAACAATCTGATCCGCGTATCGGAATCGGCTGCTGCAGCCTGATAATAGGTCTTCACGTCTTCTGCCAGTGGGCCTGACATCTCCGCATAGGATGGCACCATGGCAAGTCCGCCAGCGCCAACAATCTGAATGACTTCGCAAGCCCGGCGAAACATTTCCGGAAAGAGGTAGCGCACCGCGCCCAGAGGCCCCATGGCGGGAGACATCACACCAACGCTTGTTATCTCCGCCTGCGCTTCGGAGGCCAGAATGCAGGAATGCAGCACTTCCATGTTGTTGATGAGCTCGGCCATCATGCCCTGTACATGCAAGAATTCGTCAACTTTCGTGCTGCGGACAAGTGTGAATGCAAGGCTCATCATGAATTCGGCCTTGCATAGATCCTTTACTGAAAACTGATGCCCCATTGCGCCCATCGCGTGAACGCGCCGGTAGATATTGTTGAATATCTCGATATCCCGGTACATCAACATATTCTCCCAGGGCACCAGAACGTCGTCGAATATGATCATGCAGTCGCTTTCATCAAAACGCGATGAAAGGGGATAGTCGTGCGAAGATCCGAGACCCGGCTGGATCATGCCCGGGCGGTTGATCAACTTGACCCCCGGGGTGGCGACGGGAATCCAGAAACCGATAGCAAATGCCTTGGCTTCCTCAGTGTTTGGCAAGGGATAGGAGGGGGCCGGCATAACAAACAGATCGTCGGAATAAGCGCCAAGCGTTGCGAGCATACGTGCGCCACGAATGACGACGCCTGTATCGGTCTCCCGCACGGCTTTGGCGGCGAGGTCTTTTGCCTGTGCCGCAACGTTGTGGGTGCGGTCGACCTGCGGATTGGTCAGGGAATGGGTGGCGATGCGGTCTTCGTCGCGCGCCTTTTCATAATAGGCAGTCATGTTCTTGGCGTAAGGGCCAAAAGCTTCTGCACCAGAAGCGAAACTGGACAGCATGACATTTACAAAGTCTGGCGCCCGGCCAAACATGCCAAGCGTATGATCGTGCCAATGCCGGTACATCTTGCGGCGGCGGGCAATATCTTCACGGGTCTTGGGTTGCAAATAGGACAGGCCGACGCGCTCGCCTGTCTTTGGCGAAATGTAAGTCATCTCATCGATGATACCGGGCTGATGTTGCATATCGAACAATTGAGCCATGGTGCGGGCGCCGCCCACCAGCCGCGGGTCCTTGGTCACATCCTTGACGAGTGCGCCATTCATATAAAGCTGACGGCCATCTCTCAACCCTTCGAGGATTTGCGCGCCGGTGCGAATACCCATTTTCATGCTCCCGAGATTTTGAATTTGTTTTTGACGCGCAGTTCACGGCATGATTTCGCCGCCATCAGCGGTCACGATCTGACCGGTAATGTAACTTGCGTGACTGCTGAGAAGAAACACAAATATTTCCGCTATTTCTTCAGCGGTGCCGAGGCGGCCGAGCGGTATGACCTTGACTCGTTCGGCGATGTCTTTGGTGAGGGCGCCGCCGCCACGCCCGGAACGCCAAAGCGGTGTATCTATAGGGCCCGGCGCAACTCCGTTCACGCGTATGCCCAGAGCCGCCTTCTCCCGGGCCAGCGATTTGGTCAACCCCATGATGGCGGCCTTGGACGCTGCGTAATGCGTGCGTCCAGCCTGGCCCCTGACTGCGTGCAGAGACGACATGTTTACGATGGAGCCAAAGCCTCGTTCCATCATGCCCGGCAGGGCGGCTCTGCAGCAATAAAAGCATCCGTTGACGGCGATTGAGAACATTCTGGCCCAAGCCTCGTCGGTGATTTTCTCAAGCGGGCATAATTCGTCGATGCCAGCGATGTTGACGAGATAGCCAACCGGGCCGAGTTTTTTTTGAATTTTGGCGAACGCGCGATCCACTTCACGAGACCGGGAGACATCGACCTTGTAGGCGTGCGCCCGGCCGCCATCGCCAATGATAAGGTCTGTTGTCGCCTTTGCGGCTTCTTCATTTCGGTCCAGCACGGCGACAGCAAGCCCATGGCGGGCGAGCGCCAGCGCAGTCGCGCGCCCCATTCCGCTACCTGCGCCTGTTACGACGGCTGCCAGTTCACGAAATCCTTCAGTTAACCCAGCCGGCTGTGCCGGAGTGCGCGACGATTTGGCCATGGTGTCCTCCCGGTCTGCAGGCCATCGCTATTTTGCGCTATCATTGTGACCGGCTTGACCTTGACGGATTGAATATGAATTGCATTGCCATGACAAGATGCCCTGAGGCGGTTGGCCTTCGAAAAAGCTATCTGTATTTGCGCAGCAAGAGGGGTTCAGGAGAGGAATTGACTCAGCCGCTGTGGCGGCATTGAATAGGTGTTCAAGCAGCCAAGACTGTGACTTCAGGGGAAACTGAAATGCAGCCATCCATCGAGTTGACGACTGTAGCGGGTCTTCAGACCGAAGTGCGGCGTTGGGGAAAAGGGCCGCCACTTCTCTACCTGCATCCGGCCGATGGTCTGGCAAAGGAAGGCGAGTTCCTGACCGCGCTCGGACAGCATTTCCAGGTGATTGCGCCTTCGCATCCAGGATTTGGCAATTCGTTGCGCCAGGATGATTTCAAGACCGTTGAAGACCTTGCCTATTTTTATCTCGACTTCATGGCGCAGGAAAAACTTGAAGGTGTCATTCTCGCAGGATCATCCTTTGGTGGATGGATCGCGCTTGAAATCGCGATACGTTCAAGCGCGCGGCTGGCGCAGATGGTTCTGATCGACACTGTCGGCGTGCGCTTTTCTGATCGCGAAAAGCCAGATATTACCGATGTTTATATGTTGAGCGATGCGGAGATTATCGAACACAGCTATTTTGATGTTGCTCGAGGAAAGCTGGATATAGCCAATGCAACCGATGAGGAATTGCTGATTGTTTCGCGCAATCGCGTTGCGTTGTGTCAATATGCATGGTCCCCCTATATGCACAATCCGCGGATGAAGCGCTGGTTGCACCGGGTTGATGTCCCGACGCTCGTCCTTTGGGGCGGGCAAGACAGAATCGTAAGCACCGATTACGGACAGCGTATTGCGGATGAAATCACCGGCGCAAGATTTGTCCGTATAGAGGACGCTGGACACTATCCGCATATCGAGAAGCCGAAGCAAACTGTCGAATCTATCGTCGCATTTTCAAAAAATGCAGGATCAGATTCAAGTTCGCTGCCGCTTGCTTCTGAAAAGCTGGTTACGGCTCAGGCCTGAAGGAGAACGATCATGAAAATGCGTGTCTGGGGCTTTTGTGAAAACGCTTATCCCGAAGCCTGGCATCCGGATCTGAAATCGCTGCGTAACAATCTGCCCAGCCGGAATATGGATCCGGTGAAAGCCGCAGACATATTGCATCGTCATCTCGACGAATGGGCCATGCTTGATGAATTGGGCATGGATATCTGCATCAACGAACACCATTCCACGGCAACCTGCCTGAATGCCTCATGCACGTTGCCGCTTTCGATACTCGCGCGGGAAACCAAAAAGGCGCGCTTGATGTCGCTTGGTATCCACATCGCCAACCGGCCAGATCCCATCCGGGTGGCCGAAGAGGTTGCGCTGATCGATGTCTATTCGCGCGGGCGTTTTGAAATGGGTTTTGTCAAAGCCTCGCCCTACGAAGTGTTTCCTGCCAATGCACAGCCCGTCGGGCAGCAAAGACGGTTCTTTGAAGCGTATGATCTGATTTGCAAGGCGTTGACCAGCCATGATGGACCTTTCAGTTGGGAAGGTGAATTCTTTCACTACCGCGACGTGAATGTCTGGCCGCGCCCTTATCAACAGCCGATGCCCCCGTCCTGGTTCGTGTCGATGTCGCCCAATGGCGGTGGATGGATTGCCGATCGCAATGCGGGGGTCGGAACTTTTTTGAGCGGGCGCTCATCAAAGTTGCTTT
Organism: Rhizobium sp. Q54; assembly: GCA_945901195.1. Classification (GTDB taxonomy): domain Bacteria; phylum Pseudomonadota; class Alphaproteobacteria; order Rhizobiales; family Beijerinckiaceae; genus Terripilifer. Next base: position 3,757 of record CAMDKB010000196.1, on the reverse strand, counting down.
TTGATTCCTACCGGCGCCGCGCGATAGAAATAGGCAGGCCGGCGGGTCCGGAAAAGCTGGCCTATCTAGCCATTGTGGCGGTGGCGGATACGGATGAGGAAGCCAAGCGCCGGGCATGGGAAATTCTTGGCTATGTGCGAACGTCGCCAATTGTCGCGAAGCAATTTGTCAATCCGCCCGGATATGTCTCCGTGGAAGACAACGCGCGTGCTTTGCGGACCAGCATCATTCCCGGCTACGTCCCCACCTATGCCACGATGATGTTGAATGATGGCACGCGCATTCCGCAAGCGACGGCCACTGTTGACCAGTTGATCGACGCCATGGCGGTTTTCGCGGGCACACCAGACAAGGTGTTCGAGCAGTTGCAGGCTTATAACAATTACGTTGGAGGCTGCGGAAACCTGCTGATGATGGGGCAGGGGGGCAATCTCAGCCATGCCGACACTGTCGACAATTACAGGTTGTTTGCCAAGCATGTCCTGCCGCGTCTGCAAGACCTGGAAGTGACGCCGTCACATGATGCGATGTCATTGGCCGCTGCACAATGAGTTGGAGAGTGCAGGGCTAAAATTGGCGATTTTCAGAAACAAACCATAGCACCTGAACCAACCGACGCCGCTGAACGTATCAGGTACACCTGTGAATCGGAGGCCGTGCCATGAAAGTCTATGTTTACGCCTATCTTGGAGCGGCTGTCTGCATGCTGATTTTGGACGGTCTGTGGCTGTCTACCATGGTGCGTGTTTTTTACAGGCCAAATATGGGAGATCTCATGGGCGAATTCAGGGTAGCGCCTGCGGTGATCTTCTATCTGCTTTATGTTGTCGGGGTGGTCTATTTCGCAATTTCTCCGGCTCTTCAGTCCGGCAATTGGTCAGTTGCACTGATCAACGGGGCGCTTTTCGGATTCTTCGCCTATGCCACGTATGACCTGACCAATCAGGCCACTCTCAAGGGATGGCCTACAATCTTGACCGTGGTAGATATGGCGTGGGGTACTGCGCTCACCGGCATAACAGGGCTGATGGGGTATTTCGCAGCGAAATATGCCTGAATGCTACTTGATGTACTGTCGCGGCCCCGGAAAGAATGCATTGGTTTGCCGGCGGTAGCGACTGAATTCTTCGCCATATTTTTCTGCCATAATTTCTTCAAGTGGGGGAATGCCAGATACCCGCGTCAGAAGATAATACATACACAGAGGGGCAGAAACCGCGAGAAATCCAACCGGATAATTTCCGGTGAAATCAATCGCAAACAACGGATAGGCGGTCCAGCCCAAAGCCTGAAAAAAGTAATTGGGATGACGTGACCAACGCCATAGCCCCGTTTCGCAAAGCTTACCCTTGTTTTCAGGTGATTGCCGGAAAAGGCGTAACTGATAGTCGGCAAGTCCTTCCCCACAAATCGCAACAAGCAAAATGGCGACCGCCAGCCCATCTTGCGCGCGGAACCCGGGAGCCGGATTCCACGCTGCAAGGATAATCGAGACCACGAGGGGGATGCTGACCAGCGCTTGAATCTGGAGAAACTGAAACATCCTGAAAGCTGCTTGAGAACCCCAATCTTTACGAAGCCGCGCGTATCGCGGATCGTCTGTGCCTGACCATGTGCGCAGGCCAATGTGAGCCGCCAGACGGATAGACCAGAACGCCGCGAGCGCGCCCGTCAGCCAGGGGCGAGACCCGTGAGCCTGAGGTATTGTAGCAAGCGACCCCGCCACGCCTATCAGTCCAACGGCCAACGCCCAGCACACGTCTACCCAGCCGGCATTTCCTGTCTTTCTTTCGATCAACCAGGCGAGCGCCATGATGAAGCAAAACGCCAAGCCAGAGGCGACCATTATCGTCAGGAGTTGGGTGAGGTTCACCAGCTAATCCTGCGCAGGTTCACAGGTTTATTCGAACTCATTCAAATCCTCACAAAAGGCTGCAGGATCCTGCCGGCTAGTCCCTGCAGCTTCAGACGGCCGCTCATGGCGACCAGACAAATACATTCGCTCTGCTTACCCACTGATGGGCGATGATTGATGACGTCGTCGGCTTCCTCAAAATCTCCAGGCCCGAAATAGCCGAGTTCATGACTGAAGGAACCTTTCAGAACCAGAGTCAGTTCGGTTCCTGTATGCGTATGCAGAGGCATACGCGACCCGGCAGCTGCTTTCAAAAGAAACACTCGGACACCGCCTTCAGCTGGCAAATCAACGTCCGCACTTTGAATCCCGAATCCCTGCCATTTCCAGGGCCCTTGCTTGTACAAGCCCAGAACCTGTTCATGGGGCGCGCCTTGAGCCCGCTTGACCGGCAATTCCAGTGTGCCGGTTTCCGCGCTCTGACCAGCGGGGAACGCCGCCTCTGACAATAGCGGTATTTCGTGCGAGTCCAGGATCAGCGCGCCGCCGATGCACTCGAACATACGTACCGCCTCGCGGCAGGACAGGCACATGGCGATATGCACCCCGGTCACAAATGCGCTGCCTTCGTCCAGTGTTCCGGCAGCAAAGGCCCCCAGAGTCTCGTCAGAGGGATGTTGGCTAAGTGTCATTTCAATTCCTCAAGCAATTTACGTAGGCGGCCCATGGCCAGGCGCATGCGCGATTTAACCGTTCCAAGGGGTAGCTGCAGTTTTTCCGCAATTTCTGCATGGGTGACGCCGTCGATGAATGCCAGCTTCACAACTTCCAATTGTTCAGACGGTAACAGGATCAGGGCTTTGCGGACCCGCGCCTCCCGCTCTGCCGTGCTTACGATCTCGTCGGCCTGGATGGGGCCGGGTGGTTCGATTTCTTCGAGCACTACGTGAAGGGCGGCGCGGCGCTGGCGTCTGGATAGATCGATGCGCAAATTTCGGGCGATCGTGAATATCCAGGCCGCAGCACTGGCCTTTTCCGGATTGAAATAGCTCGCCTTGCGCCAGACGGAGAGCATGGCTTCCTGAGCGATATCCTCGGCGGCATCAGCCTGAGCGCCGCCTCTCATCATCATGGACTTTATTCGAGGCGCAAACTGACCGAACAATTGGACGAAAGCCGCACGATCCTGATGGGCCGCGATCTCAACTATCAGAACTTCCGGAACTTCGCCGGGAGCGCGCTCGCTTTCTTTGGTCATGGTTTTGACAATTCTGCTGTTTTTCGCAGCGCGACGATTACCGGAGACCTCATATACACGTAAACCGCTCCCGCCAAGCCAATTGGCGCGTGGCAGCAATCTGTCAAGGGTGGTGAGAAATATCATGAAAAGGTATACGCTCAAATCCCGGCGGCGGATCACAGGTTACGTCTGTTTTTGCGAAACTCATGCTAGTTGTGGGAGTTGTGATCCAGCGGCACGGTCCAAGCGTAGCTAGCAAGATACGAAATCAGTGGCCGTATTCCTGTCAGAGGTTAAAGTATGAAATTGGGTTCAACGCGGCGACAACGAATTGCAATCGCCGGGACAGGGATATCAGGCCTTTCAGCGGCAATGCTGCTACATCCACTCCACGATATTGTGGTCTATGAAGCTGCGGATCGTCTGGGCGGACATGCCAATACGGTCATCGCACCTTCCCAGGATGGGCCTGTAGCCGTGGACATGGGGTTTATAGTTTATAATGAATCGACCTATCCCAATTTGGCCGCGCTTTTCGATTATCTGGATGTTGAGACGACAGCGACTGATATGTCGTTCGCTGCTTCAAGGCACAACGGCACGATGGAATATAACGGGGAATCACTCAACTCATTGTTCGCGCAACGCTCAAATATTTTGCG
>CAMDKB010000195.1 GCA_945901195.1 Rhizobium sp. Q54 | reverse complement strand
AACCTGTGTCGTTTGTCATTTTCCTTTGCAGCAGGGCGCGCACACCTATGGTCCGCGCCTGCACAAGGATACAATGATGGGCGATGAATCTTCATTGCGCGCTGTCATCAGCGAAGGCTCGCAGCGCATGCCCGGTTTCAAATATATGTTCAACAGCCAACAGATTGGAGCTGTCGTTCAGTTTATCAAGACATTGCCGCCGCCGCCGCCCGAAGCTGCGAAAAAGGAATGAACCGGAACCATGCGGCAAGGCGGCTTCCGCCTCAAACGTGCGATCATAGACATACCCGGGAGGACGACATGAAAACCTTTCTGAAATCCAGTTCAAGATCCATTATTGCGGTAGTGCTTCTTTCCTCTGCGTTTATTGCCGGGTCTTCGGCTCTGGCCGCTGATAAAGTTTTGACCGGCACGATTGTTGCGGTCTCAGGCGAAAAAATGGCAGGTGCAACAGTATCGGCAAAGGCTGAAGGATCTGCTGTTACCTGGAGCGTCTTTACTGACGCCATCGGCGATTATTTCATGTCCGCGATTCCCGAGGGCAAATACAAGGTATGGGCGCAGGCGCTGGGATTTCACCGTGCGTTGGGGACAGCTGATCTGTCAGTCTCCAACCGTCACGACCTCAAGCTTTCGCCGATAACCGACTTTGAAACACGCTGGCGGCAATTGCCAGGTGATGAGATGCTCGCTGTCCTGCCCGAAGCCACGCCCGAAGACGCGAGGATCAAGAACATTTTCCGCGCCAATTGCGGCGGCCGTCATACGCCGAATTTCGTGCTGCAGAACAAATTCGATGAAGCTGGCTGGAGTGCGATTATCTATCTGATGAAAGTGGTGCCTGTCACCGGGATTTATCCCGGCGAGAAGGCCAAGCCCAACGCCATTCTTCATCACCATCAGAAAGAGCTTGCCGCCTATCTCGCGCGCATTCGCGGCCCCGGCCCGGATGTTCTGAAAATTCGCGAGCGGCCTCGGCCTTCAGGCGAAGCTGCACGCGCGGTGTTCAAGGAGGTTGATCTCCCGGTCAATCCAGCGACCGGCGTCGGCGCAGCCAGGCCTGTTGAAGATGGTTCTGACTGGGCTCGCGGCGCGCCAACGAAGACAGGTGTGTTCAGCCATGATTCGCTATTCGATCTGGCTGGGAATGTCTGGTTCACGGTTAATAGCGCCAATCCCGACGCGAGCATCGGGCGTGTGGATGCAAAAACCAGCGAAGTCAGCTTCCTCAAGGTGCCCGGTCCCAACAATGTGGCCGCGACTGCCCATGGGGTGATCCGGGACCGGAACGGGAATATCTGGTTTGATGTGAACTACATTTCTGGCCGCCGTTCGCTCGCCAAGCTCGATCCGAAGACCAGTCAGATCGAGGTTTATGTTACCCCTCCGAATATGTCCCCCCTCGGCGGCGCCGTGACCATTGATATGGACGGCAAAGGTATGATCTGGGCTTCCGCGCCCGACGGGGCGCTACGGTTTGATCCGGAAAGCCTGAAATTCACCGAGTTCAAATCAGTTCGCTTCAAGACTGCCAAGGGCAACGGGGTCACTTACGGGGTTGCTGGTGATTGCGACGGCAATGGCTGGTGGGCGCAGATGCCGCTCGACACCATCGGCTTCAGCGATATTTCGACCGGCAAATCGGGCGAGGTGCAGTTTGATCCGGTAGCGAAGGTCGTTGAAGCGCAGTCGCCAGAGTTGCGCAAGTTTTACGACGGGTTTGAACAACTGAGCTTCAATTCCCCGCTGCCATGGCAACATGGTCCCAGACGGATGGGCGCCGACAAAAACGCCGATGTTGTCTGGACCGGCAATTCCTGGAGCGGCACGCTGGCGCGCATCGACACCAAGACGAAACAGGTGAGCTATGTGCCTACGCCCGAAAGCGGCGCACAGCAGCCCTATCATCTCATAGTTGATACGAAGTCCAACGTCTGGGGGAATTTCTGGACCGCCGACACGATTGGCCGCTACGATCCTGTGGCCGCCAAATGGACGGTCTTTGACCTGCCGCGCCGTGCGACGGAAATCCGCCATATCTATGTTGATGAACAGGACGGGCGGCAAAAGGTCGTAGTTCCCGTCTATCGCACCGGACAGATTGCGGTGATGACTGTTCGCACGGAGCAGGATATGGCGGCTTTGAAGGCGCAGGCGGCCCGCTAGGGCGGCAGTTCTGCCTATATGTTTCACATCCTGATACAGACAGCCGGCGGTGCATGTCATTGCGCGGTCGCTTGTCGCCATTGTGCCGATTGTCTTTGACCAGCCACACCGGCGCCGCTACGTTAGCGCCGCCGGGAGGCAGGGCCGCAACGGCAGCGAATAATATCGGGAGGGTGAGATGCAGGGTGTCAGCAAAAAATTCTGGGCCGGAGCGGCAGGTCTGGGCCTCGCCTCCGTCCTCTGGACCGCGCCGGTATCTGCCCAGCAGATCAAACTCACTTTGGCCGATCAGAATTCGCCGACGGCCTGGGGTCCCGAACATGCCTTGACCCCCTGGGTCAAGCAGGTTGAAGTAGCCACGAAAGGCCGCGTGAAGATCGATGTCTATCCTTCACAGACGCTCATCAAGGGCGTTGAAATGTGGAAAGGCATTCGCTCCGGCATCGCTGATATCGGCTGGTGCGTGCAGAGCTACTGGCCCGATCTGACCCCGCTTTCCGATGTCGTCAGTCTGCCTGGCCTGCCAATACCCTCTGCCGAAAAGGGCAGCGAGGCATTGTGGAAGCTTTACGAAAAATTCCCCGCGATCCAGAAGGAATATGGCGATATCCAGCCCATTGTCCTTTACACAGCTACGCCCTTTTTCCTCCTGTCGAACAAGAAACAGGTAAAGACCATTGATGATCTCAAGGGCATGAAAATCCGCGTCGTCGGTGGTCCTGCCATCCAGTGGATGAGGGCACTGGGCGCAGTGCCCACGCCCATGCCCATGCCCGATGTCTATCAATCCCTGGAGAAGGGCGTCATCGACGCAGCGGGCACGCCCTGGGAAGCCGTGCATGGTTTCCGCCTCTTCGAAGTTGGCCAATATTATACGATGGTGCCGCTCGCCACTGCCTATTTCTCGCTATGCACTAACAAGGCGAAATGGGATGGCCTGCCTGCCGATGTGCGTGAGCAGATCATGAGCGTCAGCGGACTGAATGGCGCAAAGTTCTGGGGTAAGAACTTCTTCGATACGCCCGAACAGGAAGTCTATGCTGTCGCCAAGAAGGCAAACCGCCCCATCATCCGTTACGATCTGCCGGCAGAGGAACTTGCAAAATTCCGCAAGTCGAGCGAGCCGGTCTGGGAGGAATGGGTCGTGAAGATGGAAGCAAAAGGCCACAAGGAAGCCCGGGAAATCCTGAAGACAACGCTGCAATTGCTCGCCAATTGAGGCTTCCCCAGCGCGTCATCCCGATCAGGTGCACAATAGGCCGGGATGACGCGGGCAAGCGTTCCCCCGGTTAAATCAGGACAATCATGAACCAGTTAGAAAAACTGCTGCTTCGGGCGGAACATGTTCTGCTCTGGGCCGCTGTTGTTGCGACTGGCAGCATCATGTTGCTCACCAGCGCAGATGCGCTTTTGCGCTATGCGATCAATGCGCCGGTCACCGGGGCTTACGAGATCACGGAAAAGTATCTCATGCCCGCCTCGGTGTTTCTGGGCATGACCTATGCCTATCGCGGCGGCGCGTTTATCCGCGTGACGTTTCTCGTCGACAAATTGCCAGCAGCGTTCAAACAGCTCGCCAATTATATCGCCTGGGCGATATCGCTTTTATGTTGCGGCATTTTCGTTGTCGCGACCGTAAGTCAAGCCGTCAGCGTATGGTCCGACGGCACGACCCTCGCCACGATCAATATCCCCGCCGGTCCTGCTTATTGGCTCGCTCCCGTCGGTTTCTTCGCACTGACCCTGCTGATGCTGATCGATCTGCCGAAAGTCGGCAAGGGTGAAGCCATGCTGTTTGCGCAGGATGCGCCCAACCTCTGAACGACACCAGGAGCGGGCCGCTACGCCATGATGAACTTTCTACCGCTTTTCGTGCTGGTCGCCATGTTGCTGCTCGGCGTGCCCATTGCCATTTCACTCGGCGCTGCAGGCATGTTCGGCATATGGCTGGTGACTGGTGACATATCCCGCATGATGGGGATTGTCAGCCTAACGCCGTTTGGCACAGTTGCCGATTACGGTCTGACAACCATTCCGATGTTCATCCTGATGGCGTATTTTTCCGCCTCCAGCGGCCTCGCCAAGGATCTTTATCAGGCGGCGGCAAACTATCTCTCCCACATCCGCGGCGGCCTGGCGATGGCGACTGTGTTCGCCTGCGGCATCTTTGGCGCCATGTCCGGCGCGAGTGTCGCGGCTGCCTCCGTCATGTCGAAGATCGCCATGCCTGAAATGCGCCGCCATGGCTATTCGGAAGAACTGGCGGCCGGTTCAATTGGCGTCGGCTCCACGCTTGATATTCTCATCCCGCCCAGCATCGCCATGGTGATCTACGGCGTTGCAACGCAGACCTCCATCGGCAAATTGCTGATCGCCGGTATCATTCCAGGGATCATCGTCGGCGTCCTGCTGATTGCATCGATTGCTGTTTGGGTCTGGATCAGTCCGCATCACGCGCCTGAAACATTCCGCGTACCCAAACAGGAGCGCCGCGCCAGCCTTGCCCGCGTGTGGCCTTCGCTGATGCTGATCGCGATCGTGATCACGATGCTCTATACCGGCATTGCAACGCCCAGCGAAGTTGGTGCGCTCGGCGCCTTGTTTGCTGCGATCATTGGCGCATTGTTCGGTCGCCTGACCTGGGGGGAGGCGGTCGACGCGCTGCGCCAGACCATCCGCACCACGGTGATGATATTTCTCATTCTCATCGGCGCGACAGTCTTTGGTTATTACATGGCGCTCAGCCGCATCCCTCAGGATATCGTGGCCTGGGTGACGCAGATGGAGTTGAACCGCTGGGTGGTCATCGTCGGCATCATGGTCGTCTATTTCGTTATCAGCATGTTCATGGACGAAATCCCGCTGCTGTTGCTGACCCTGCAATTGACGTTTCCACTTATCAAGTCTTTGGGCTTCGATCCCATCTGGTTTGGTGTGGTCTCAATGATGTTGGTGGCGATGGGGCTGGTGTTTCCACCTGTCGGCATGGTCGCCTTTGTGGTCAGCGCGACTGCGGGCGTCAATCTCGTCAAGGTCTATACCGGCACCAGCATCCTGATGGTTGCATTGTTCATCACGACAATCCTGATCATGGTTTTTCCTGAAATCGTATTGTGGCTGCCGCGAACGATGAACTGAACCGGCAAAAATTGTTACTGCATGTGTGCATACGCACGTCCACGGTAGCCCGGGTATGGAAGCCTGTACCCCATGGGGTGAGCGCTGGTCAGCAGGGCGCACCAGCCGACCAAGGGGAAACAACATGCCAGGATCATCAAAATTGCCGGAAATAATGTCCTCCGAGCGGGAACTTGCAGAACAGGCCGTTGCGCAAGCAGGGGAAGAACAAAAGCAGCAGGCAGCAACTGGTGCTGGCGATGTCTTGGGTGGACTATCGGATGTCGTAGAGACAGTGGACGCGGGCGTTTCTGTCCTGTCTTCGATTTTTGAAATATTTTCGTAAGTCAACAGCCGCAGTCCATGTTGCAACACTACGGCTGCCGTGAATTCTTTTAGCCAGTCTATTCAAACAGGGCTTTCAGTTTCGGCCCATCAACAGGCGAGTTCTTGATCAGACGGTCCCAGACGACCTGATTGGCCATGGCGACATATCGCTTTCCGGCTTCCGGAGAAAGCGTGAGGACTTCCATGCCGCCCTTGCGCATGACTTCATCGTCCTGCTTGTCGAGCTTGTCGTAGAAATCATACGACAGACGTTCGACGTCCTGCATGATCTTTTCGATGAGATCGCGAGAGTCCTTGGGCAGCGAATTCCACTTGGCAAGATTAGCGTTGAGCATGAGATCTCCGGTGAAAAAGCCCGGCGATATCCGATATTTCAGGTGTTTGTTCCATCCAAGGTTCGGCAGTGTGTTAATGGGAAAGCCAACGCCATTGACCAGTCCCCGCTCCAGCGATGTATAGACTTCCGGTATCTGGATCACGACAGGCGTTGCATTCATCGCCGTCAAAAACTCACGATAGATCGGCGTCGTCCTGATTTTCAGATTTGAGAGGTCCGGTATCCCGTTTGCGGCCAGCTTCGGTGTATCGCGCAGATAAATGTAAAATGGAAAGTTGGCGCCAGGCCAGCCCAGAAGGTAGGTCCCCATTTTTTTGGCATGCACATCCTGCAGTAATTTCCAGCCGCCATTGGCCCGGGCTTCCCATGGCTTTTTGCCTGACGCAATGATCGCATCGCCTTCCGGCACCACCCCCTGATAATAATTTGCAGCGCCATAGAGCAGATCAATTACACCTGTGCGGATGGCTTGTGCCTGATCAGGCGCGGTAATGACTTCGGGTCCACCAAGATAATTGATCTTGATCTTGCCGCCGCTTTCTTGATCGACACGCTTCACCAGTTCGCGCAACATGTCATTTGTGGCCAGCGGGGTCGGGAATGCGCTGACAACCCGCAATGTAACTGTTTGCGCTTGCGCGGCTGGCATGAAGGGCAGTGAAGTCATTCCCAGCAAGCATGTGAACGCGCCTGCCACGCGCATGAGAATCCGTTCGTGCATTTTGTTTCCTCCAACGTCATCGGGCTTCTCGGTGCGCCCGTACCTGAGTGTGCCACAGTCCCCCGCAATGGGAAAGGAGAGGCTCGACAATAGCGGAGACACCAGTTGCAGCGCTGGAAATGAAAGGCTAGGCTCGCGGCGATAGCGGCCAGATCATATCCGGAGCAGGTGGCAGAGCCCGCAGCTTGAATTAAAATATACACAGGGTGGAACCAGCATGAAACTTCTCTTCGATCTTCAGCGCTGGGTTGTGTCCGCGCTTGCAGTGCTTTCAGCTGTGCTGCTCGCATTGTTCACAGTGGGCATTTGTCTCGATGTTATCGTGCGCACATCGGGCTTCAAGCCGCTGCCTTACACGGCGACCCTTGTTGAATACGGTCTTTTCTATGTCACCTTCCTGTCAGCGCCCTGGCTGTTGCGCGACAAGGGTCATGTCTATGTCGATATGGTCATCCGGACTTTGTCGCCGCGTACAAGGCACATCAATGAAATGCTGGTCTATGTGTTGGGCATGGTGACCTGTCTGATCCTGGCGTATGCAGCAGCCGATCTGACAATCGACAGTTTCATTCGCAAGGACCTTGATACGCGCGACTTTGATATGCCGCGCTGGATGCTTTTCTTGCCGGTTTCCTTGAGCTTTTTCCTTCTGGCTATGGAGTTTCTGACGTTTTTGAGCGGCAGGGATTCCATGTATCGCGGCAGCCGGAGCGACCAGCTATGATTATGCCCTGGTATTTTGCGTGCGCGCTGTTGATAGGCACAATCCTTCTGTTCATGGGCCTTGCCATGCCTGTGGCCTTCGCGTTTTTATTCGCGAATATCATACTGGGACTTATATTTATTGGCGGCTTTGCAAGCCTGACTCAACTTGTCGCAAACGCTGGAACATCGGTGAGCAATTTTACCCTCGCGCCGATTCCATTGTTCGTCATTATGGGAGAGCTGTTTTTTCACACTGGCCTTGCGTTCCGTGTATTTGACGCACTCGACAAATGTCTCGGAAAACTGAGGGCGCGCCTGTCTTACCTTGCGGTTGGCGGTGGAACGATCTTCGCCATGTTGTCCGGTTCCAGCATGGCGAACACCGCCATGATGGGATCGCTGATGATCCCCGACATGATGAAGCGCGGTTATAAGAAACATATGGCCATGGGACCCATCCTGGGCACCGGCGGACTGGCCGTCATCATTCCTCCGTCGGGCCTTGCGGTCTTGCTGGGCAGCCTGGCGCATATTGACATCGGGGGTCTGCTGATCGGCGGAGTCATTCCCGGCCTTATCCTTTCAGCGCTTTATGTGTTCCTGATCTGGTTCATGGTCTGGCTGGATCCTTCGGCCGCTCCGTCCTATGACGTGCCCAAGGTGACGCGCCGGGAAATGTGGCTGTCGATCGTCATCAACATTCTGCCCATGAGTTTCGTGGTATTCTGCGTGATCGGCTTGATCGTTCTGGGCGTCGCGACGCCAACGGAAGCGGCGGCCTTCGGGGCGCTGAGCGTATTCATTCTGGCAATCTGTTTTCGTTGCCTCACCTGGGACGCCATCCGCAAATCTCTGGAGGGTTCTTTGCGCGTCACGGCGATGACCTTTTTTATCATCGCTGGCTCCTCAACGTTCAGTCAAATTATGGCCTTTTCCGGCGCCAGCAATGGGATGGTAAGTTGGGCTA
>CAMDKB010000194.1 GCA_945901195.1 Rhizobium sp. Q54 | reverse complement strand
CGCCAAACTCCGAAGCGTTTTCGCGTCGAAATCCGCGCGCAGGGGAATAGGCAAAGACATGACGAACCTCCTCGTTCGCCACGAATGAATCAGACACCGACTGATTTGGATAGCCAGAACGAGTCACGCATCAAGGGAGATGGTATCAGTTGCAAACCCGCTGCGGGCGATAGCCGACGAATTCACCCCAGCTGTTGTGGACTGCGCGGCGCTCGGTCCAACAATCGCCACCGTAAACAGGGGCCGCATAGGCGGGGCGGGCATAGTTGTTGGCGATAATCGCTGCGCCGACCAGGCCGGCGGCAGCGCCACCGAAGAAAGCTGCATTGCGGCCCCAGCGGGCTTCAGCAGGCGCAGATGTCGCAGCGAGGGTGATGCCCAGGGTGAGGGCAGCGAAAGCGGTCGTCAGTGTCTTTTTCGCGAAGGTGTTCATGTTCTCTCTCCTGTTTCAGTTTGCCGGGGCGTCTTGCTCACCGGCGATGATTGGAGAGTAGTTCACGCTTGCGCGAAAAAATGTGCGGTTAAGCACGACGTGTAATTGAGACCAGTGGTGATGCAGCTAACCTCATCGTCTTGGCGAGCGCGAACGCACTGGCTGTTTCGAGTCACCCATGGGTATGGGAATCGAAACCGCCTTGAACATGATCAAATAAACTAAACCCGCGATTGCAAGGCAGCGATCCTTTGGGCAGAGGCTTCGATCTGCACTGGCGCTATGCGCCCTGCTGCAACGGCTGCCTTCACAGCCGCAACGGCCTTTTGCGGCAGCATATCGTCGGGTTGCAGGGAATTGGAGAGCAACACGAGATCATGCCCCGCCGAGACCGCTCGCACGATGGCATCTTCGAGTGTGAAGGACGAGCGGATCGCCTTCATGTCGAGATCATCCGTCATGATCGCGCCGTTAAAGCCGATGTCCTGACGCAGCAGCCGAACGGCGGTGGGTGAGAGCGTTGCCGGGAGGCCACCTGTCAGTTTTGCATGGGTCAGGTGACCGCTCATCACAATGTCTATCAGGCCACGCCGGGTCAACTCACGGAAGGGTACGAGTTCATCGGCGCGCCAGGTCGGCGTCAGGTCAACAGGGCGATCATGCGAATCCACGAAGGTCGAGCCGTGCCCGGGAAAATGCTTGTGTGCGGTCAGCACGCCTTGCGAGCGGTGCCCTTCGACAAAGGCGCCGGCATATTCGGCGACCGTTGCGCCATCCTTGCCAAAGGCCCGCCCCCATTTATAGACGATGGGATTCTTTGGCTCGAAACCAAGGTCGACCACCGGAGCAAGATTGAGGTTGAAGCCCGCCGCCTTCAGCTCACGCGCCATCTGCGCATAGATACCGCGCGCCTGTTCGGGCGTGTTGCGGGCCGCCACTGCCTGCGGGGCGGGAATAGCGGACCAGCCAGTCTTCGCGCCAAGGCGCTGCACCGCACCGCCCTCCTGATCCACAGAAATGAGCGGTTTGCCGGTCTTGGCCGCGGAATGGAACAGCCGCGTCAGGCTTTCAACGCCCGGCCGATTGCGCGTGTTATTGCCTAGAAAACAGACCCCGCCAATACGGCCAGCCGCCAGATGCTGCGCGAGTTTCTGCGCGCCCGTATCGGCGCTCGACGTGCCGGAAAATCCAAGCACAAGCATTTGCGCGATCATCCGTTCATCGGCCTGCGCGTTCGCACGCGAAACGAATGGCGCAGCCAGAATGGCGGCAGAAGCCAGAATGGCGCGGCGAGAGATGTCAGTCATAAATCGATCCATGCAAAAAACGATACGCCTTCCTTTGCACGGGGGTGATGGCGGCAACAAGGCCAAATTTCAGGGCGCGCGGCGTACAATTCCATCCTTCATGAATATTCGGAATGGTGTCGTCCCTTGCGAGCTGCCGTCTTTTGCACGCCAGCGCCCGTTTGTGCAGAGAATGCCGCCCTGCGTGTCGACAGCATCGAATTCCACCGTGTTGTTATAGACTTCACCTGCCGGGGTTTTGGCCGAAAAGTCGGAACGACAGACCTTGCCTTCGATGACCGGATTGTACCCGTCAATCATGATGCCACCACCGCCTGTGCTTTCAAAGGGGTTCTTGAGCAGCGGCCAGGTGGCAAAATTTTCCTGTGCCGCAAGAGGCGTCGCAAGAGCGAGCAGGACAAGTACAAAAGCTTTGTGACGCATGAGATCCTCCTGATGTGATGGGGGGATACACGCGGGAGACGCTGGCGGATGCAGGCCCTTCCGGGGTTTTTCCCTAAATGCAAACAGCCGGAGGCGCGGGGGTATTTATTGTGGTGTTAGCGTGGTTTCTTGCAGCGAACATGCCTGCCAGCGCTGCGTTTAAGGCTCAACCGAAGATCGCGCGAAGGGGCGCGAATCCTCACCCTATCCGCTTGGCGAGCTTGTCATACAGCGGGTTCACAGCACTGAAGATATAATCAAGCGCGCTGACGCTGACTTGCTGGGCGCCGCGCTCTATGAGCCAATCGGCCACTTCAGCAACCTTGGTGGCGGGGCAGACCATGCGGACGATGTCACCATCGAGGCCGTAGAGCATGCGGGCGCCGAACAATTGCTCTGCCTCGCGGGCGGTGCGGCGCGGTTTGGCGGGAATGTAGCAGCGAATTTCGCGCGAGGTTCGTGCGTCTTCGTCGGCTGCAATGCGCGAGAGAATTTTACGCGCGAGCGTTTTGGTTGCCTCGTTCCAGCTTGCGTTGACGGAGGCGACAAGATTGGCTTCCGAGCGCAACATCACGCCATCGTCCAGCACCTTCAGCGCATTGGCCTTTAGGGTTGCGCCTGTGGTGGTGATGTCGACAATGAGTTCGGCCTGTCCGGCTGCCGGCGCGCCTTCTGTTGCGCCCAGTGATTCAACAATTCTGTAATCTGTCACGCCATTCTGTGCGAAATAGCTGCGCGTCAGGTTGATGTATTTGGTCGCCACACGCATGCGCTGGCCACCGCGGCGGGCGCGAAAGGCAGCCGCCACATCTTCCAGATCAGCCATTGTGCGAACATCGATCCAGGCTTGCGGCACAGCGACAACCACGTTGGCGTGTCCAAAACCCAGCGGCGTCAGAAGTTCCATGCGCGCATCGGCGTCAGCTACATTTTCGCGCACAAGATCTTCGCCCGTCACGCCCAGATGGACGCTGCCGGCGGCAAGCTGCTGCACGATTTCGGATGCCGACAAAAAGGCGATTTCGACACCGGGCATTTCCTTCAGGGTGCCGCGATAATCCCGCACGCCGCGCCCTTGCGCGACAGTCAGGCCCGCACGCGCGAAGAATGCGGCTGTGTTTTCCTGCAGCCGTCCCTTGGACGGAATGGCGATGACGAACGTTCCATTCTGCTCTGCGGGCGCGTTCATGAGGAGGCCTCCGCGCCGTTCACGAGCCGGTCGCACCAGATGGCGGCGCCGACTGCCGGGACTGGCGATTTCGCCCCAAGCGCCATCAGGAGATTGTCATAACGGCCACCGCCCACGACGGGACCGCGGGCGGGGTTGCCCGCATCATGCGCCTCGAACACAAAGCCGGTGTAATAATCGAGATTGCGTGCAAACGCGGTTGCAAAGTGGATCCCGCTCACATCGAAACCGCGCGCAGCAATGAAGCCGATGCGCGCTTCAAACTCATCGAGAGGGCGGGCGAAATCAAGCTGTGCGTCTCTGGCAAGTTTACGCAGGCGCGCAGCCGCATCATCGGGATCGCCGGCGATGGCGAGATAGTTTTCGATCACGCCGCGCTTTTCCTGGCTGAAACCAGCGCTGTCACGCAGCGCCGCCTGTTCGAGAAAACGCTCGGCGATTTCACCGGCACTGCGGCCACTCACAGACGAAATGCCGGCTATCGACAAAAGGTCTTCCACAAGCGCGCGCGCGCCTTTGCGATCGGTCCCCTGCAGCGCGGCGAGTACGCCGGTGTGATCGCCCCCCGGGCCACTGTTGGGCGGGGTAAAGATGGCTTCCAGTTTCTGCCCGCGTGCGATGCCGCGGCGAATGCGGCGCAGCCATGCTTCGTCGATTTTCAGCGTCTCAAGCAGCGCATTGAAGAGGCCGACGTCGCCGAGTTTCACGTTGAGCTTGCCCGCCCCGCCTTGCGCGGCGGCTTCGAGCGCGAGAGTCATCACCTCGGCATCAGCGGCTTCGCGATCGCCACGACCGAAGCTTTCAATGCCCGCCTGATGGAATTCACTAGAGCCGCCCGCGCGATAACGGAAGACCGGGCCAAGATAGCAGAACGCGGCGGGCTTGCCGGCATTGCCCGAGGCGAGATAGGCATTGCAGACGGGTATCGTGAATTCCGGTCGCAAGCAGAATTCGGCGCCGGACGGGTCTGTCGTCGTAAAGATGCGATGGCGCAATTCTTCGCCGGCCAGCTCAAGGAAGCTGGCGGCTGGCTGCATGATCGCAGGCTCAGTGCGAACATAGCCTGCAGCTGCGAGATGGGCGATGAGCGCCTCTTCCCGCTGCCGCGTCTGGTTAATGAAATCCTTCGCCTGTTCCACTGAACTCTCCGGTTATCCTGCTTGTATCAAGCGCAGGCTCCCGATGCGACGCATTTTAGGTAAATAGGTGAACGGATTGTGGCGAAGGCATTAACGTTGCGCAAATAGATCGCTATCTGGCGACATACCAGTTCGGCTTGCGCTTTTCGCGGAAGGCAGCGACGCCCTCCTTCGCTTCGTCTGACTGCATGCCATGAGGCGGCGCCCGATCTTTCAGGGGCGCAAGGGAGGGCGACTCCAGTACGGATGTGGATTGCTTGACCACAGCCTGCGCGCCCGGTGCGCCCAGCATAAAAGCATCGACCATTTCATCCAGAATCGTGTCGAGCGTACCGGCCTCATAAATTTCACTGGCAAGACCGAGGCGCAGAGCCGTGTCCGCACGGATACGTTCGCCGGACATGGCGTAGCGGCGGAAAGCCCGCGCGCCCATGCTGCGCATCAGAACAGAAACGAGCCCGCCCGGCGCGAAACCCAGGCGCACCTCCGGGATCGAGAGAAATCCATCCTTCTCGATCAAGGTGACATCGCAGGCGCAGGCGAGCCCTGCCCCACCGCCGACTGCGCCGCCTTGTACGACGGCGATTGTGGGTTTCGGCAACCGGTCGAGATCGAAGATGAGATCGCCAAGCGTCGCTGATTTTTCCGTCTTCTCCGTATCGCCACGTCCGCTGACGTCGGCCCCGGCGCAAAAATGCTTGCCGTTGGCCCGCAAGATGACGGCGCGCACTTTCGCGTCTCCCGCCAGCGCCGCCAGATGGCCTACCAATTCATCAAGCATGGTCTGATTGATGGCGTTGCCGCGATCGGGCCGGTCAAGCGTGATGGTGGCAAGGCCGCGCGGCGACAGTGTGGTTTGGATGGTCTGGAATGGCACGTTTCTCTCCTTGACGTTTTGCCGGGAGTTTAGGTGCGCAAGGCGCAGCTGTCACGTGCAGAGAACGTTGCTCCCGCCCCTACCTGGGCCTATGGAGCGATGCGCCATATTGCCGGAGCGCCGCCATTCGCCCCTCATGCAGCTTGAGGTCGCGCAGGGCCAAAAGCCAGCTGTGCGGTCGCCGTGTGAGTCTGCGGCGCCAGTAGCCATACGCCTTGCGCAAGCCTCGCCAGTATCCGGAGAACCCCTGCCGGGGGCGTTCGTGACCCAGGCGAGCCTGGGAGACGCCCACCTGAAACCAATAGGTACTCACAAAATTCATGTTCTGCCGTTCGGGATTGATCCAGTGTTCAGCGTGAGCGTCCGGCAGCCAGAGCGTACTCATTCCAGCGCGGGTCAATTCCTCGAAGAGATTTGTTTCGTCGCCGCCTTCCAGATTTCCGTGGCCACGGCGTCCCAAGGTCTCATCAAACCTGCGCTCTCCCAACACCTGCGTCCGGATCACCATATTGCCGGCGAAAGGCGATTCCACTTTCGGATCCATTCGCCGTGGCGAAGGTCCTAGCCAGAGATTACCGAAGGTGGTGGGGAGCACGCGCGCCACTTCGCGCATCAGGGGTGATGGATCGCCCTCC
Source organism: Rhizobium sp. Q54 (assembly GCA_945901195.1). Lineage (GTDB taxonomy): Bacteria > Pseudomonadota > Alphaproteobacteria > Rhizobiales > Beijerinckiaceae > Terripilifer. Next base: position 2,383 of record CAMDKB010000194.1, on the reverse strand, counting down.
AGCCGGGACGTGATGGCGCCGGCAAAACATCCGTATTCAGGATATTGCACCAGCGCCGCTGCATATACGCAGGCCAGATCGGGCGCAGCGGTCGCGTCGTCGTCGAGGAAAACAATGGCGTCGCCGTCAATCACTTCAAGCGCACGATTGCGCGCCCGCGAAGCGCCCGGCGCGGGCTCCACAAGGATGCGCAACGGCAGGAGATCGCTGAACGCCTGAGCCGCCTCGACGGTGTCGTCAGCACAATCGCTGGCGACGACGACCACATCTATCGAACAGCCTTCGGGTCTGGTCATCGCAACCAGCGAATTCAGAGCACGTACCAGACTGTCCCGCCGGTTATGTGTGGGGATCAGGACTGAAAGTTTCATATCTACCTGCCAAGGGTAATCCCGATGATACTTTCTTCATAACGTGGAATTTGTGGCAAGGGGCTACAGACTTTGCCAGCCTGAAAATTTCTACCCCACACGCGGTCACGCGCATTATTTTCACTGACGAAGCCACTCATCTCTTTGGCACGCGCGAACGCGCGTGATGTTTCGATTGACCCATAGATCAATCGAAACGGCGCCTGGTCTGAAACGGCACCTGGTCTGAAACGGCACCTGGTGTGAAATAGCACGCGTAAAGCGAGCTTAATAAACGCAATGCTCGTAGACCGGCTTCACTTTATGTTGCCAGGGGCCGTTATACAGCGCCAGCAGATCGTCTGCGGCTGTCCGGCCGCGTGCGACACGATTGTCCAGGATATCCAGCAGATGGGTCTCGTCGCGCCCGCTTGTATCCAGACGGGCGCGGCGCTTGAGGCCGGCGCGGGCGATGGCGAGCACTTCGCGGGCTATGTCGCCCAGCTTGTAGCCGGCGATTGCTGCGCCGAGGCCCTGCGACGGCACGTCGTCACGCAATTGTTGACGCTGGGCCGCTGTCCAATTCTTTGCGACATCCCAGGCGGCATCAAGCGCGGTCGTATCGTAGAGCAGTCCGACGAAAAGCGCGCTTAAGGCGCAAATATGGGCTGGCGAGCCGCAATCGGCGCCGCGCATTTCCAGAAAACGCTTGAGCCGTACTTCTGGAAAGATAGTGGAGAGGTGGTTTGCCCAATCGGAAATCGTCGCCTTTTCGCCCGGCATGCCCGGCAGTTTGCCTTCCAGCAACTGCCGGAAGTCCTGCCCCGCGACATCGTGATAGGTGTCGCCACGTTTGACGAAATACATCGGGACCTGCAACGCGTAGTCGACATAGCGTTCCACGCCCATCCCGTCCTCAAATACGAACGGCAGCATACCCGCGCGGTTGTTGTCGGTGTCCCGCCAAATTTCCGAACGCGCCGACAACAGCCCATTGGGCTTGCCGTCGGTGAACGGGGAGTTCGCGAACAGCGCCGTCGCCAGCGGCTGCAGCGCGAAGGACACGCGCATCTTCTTGACCATGTCGGCTTCGGTAGCGAAATCGAGATTCACCTGCACGGTGCAAGTGCGATACATCATGTCCAGCCCGCGTGTGCCGACCTTCGGCATGTAGGAGGTCATGATCTTGTAGCGGCTTTTGGGCATGACGGGCGTCTGCGCCAGCGCCCATTCCGGGCTCATTCCCAAAGCCAGAAAACTCATGCCGCATTTTTTCGCCGCCGCCCTGGCGAGGTGTAAATGGGTGTCCAGTTCGTTCACAGTTTCGTGAAGAGTCTCTACCGGCGCACCCGATAATTCGAACTGGCCCCCCGGCTCAAGCGAGATAGCTCCGCCACCCCCTGCGTCGAAGAGGCCAATGAGCGCCTCCCCATCCATTATCGGCTCCCAGCCGGTCGAAACCTGCATGGTTTCAAGCAGGCTACGGATGCCGCAGCGGTTATAGGCGACGTCCCCGCCATAGGGCACAGGTTCATGATCTGATGTGTAAAAAGGGAACTTTTCGTGCTCGGTGCCTATACGGAAGGCTTCTGGCGGTTTGAACCCGGCCTCAATCCATCCTGCCAGTTCGTCGCGCGACGAAATGGGTGTCGTGTCGCTTACGTCGCGGGCCATGGACTACTTTCACGTGACTTTTGTTATGCAGACCGGCCTTAAGCTGGTCAGGATTGCGCCCTAAATAGGCGGCGGAGCGCGGGTTGGCAACGTATTCATTCTGGCCTTTTATACAAATGACACCCTAACGGGTCGCCAAAAGTTAACCAGCACCAGTGACCTTAGTAACAAATACTCCGAATTCGCGGATCAAATTAACGATCTTCTCATGCCTCATACCAGTTCCCGCTGATCAGCATTGGTGGGCCCAATCTCGCAAGCCGATGGACATGATACGCCATGGCTGCTCGACGAGTTTGTTCCAAGCGTCGCAGCAATGGTCGAGGATGTCGTCGTAGGATTTGAAGACGCGGTTCGAC
>CAMDKB010000193.1 GCA_945901195.1 Rhizobium sp. Q54 | reverse complement strand
TGTCGAACCGCGTCTTCAAATCCTACGACGACATCCTCGACCATTGCTGCGACGCTTGGAACAAACTCGTCGAGCAGCCATGGCGTATCATGTCCATCGGCTTGCGAGATTGGGCCCACCAATGCTGATCAGCGGGAACTGGTATGAGGTCGGCCTTCTTCTCTGCATCGATAGGTGTCGGCACCGCGATTATGAATATATGCGCCGGGCTCGGTTGAAGAGAAGCGCTGAGCATGCCAGCTTCGCTTGCGTCCTTGACCATGCGCTCCAGTTGCGGTTCGAAAGCTGGCGCCCTGCCGGTGTTCACATTGTTGATGACGTCTTCGCGGATATCCACGCCGGCGACCGTCATCGCCTTGTTGGCGAGAATTGCCGCCAGAGGCAGCCCGACATAACCCAGTCCGATGATGCAGACATCGGCAAGAGCCGCTTCGGCCCGGTTCGAAGGCACGGCCTTCAACGCAGGCGAATTCGCGGGGTAATCTTTAACCTGAATGGATGCGGTAAGCGTCATGTTGGCCTCCTGAGAATTCGTTAGAAATGTGATGGGGTGTTCAATCCTGGTCATTCCGCAGCCACTTTGATCGGGGTCGAAGGTGCAAACTGGGCTTCAGGTGCGCTTGCACCATTGCGCAGCGCCGCGATGATTCTCTGGCTTGCCTTGCCATCTCCGTAGGGGTTTTGCGCGCGCGCAAAGCGCCGGTAGAGATCGGGACGATCGAGAACCCGTGTGGTGTTTGAATAGATGCCGGCTTCGTGGGTGCCCACGATGGCGACGGTTCCCGCCGCAACGGCCTCCGGGCGCTCGGTCGTGTCTCTCATGACCAGCACGGGCTTGCCGAGCGAGGGGGCTTCCTCCTGCACACCACCTGAGTCGGTAAGGATGATGTGCGCGCGATCCATGAGATAGACGAAAGGCAGGTAATCCTGCGGCTCGATGAGGTGAACGTTCGACAGGCCCGACAGCGTTTCAGTCATGGGACGCTTGATGTTTGGATTGGGGTGAACAGGATACAGAATTTCCACGTCTTCGCGTTGGGCGAGGCGGCGCAGCGCATTGGCGATATTGGCGATGCCTTCGCCAAAGCTCTCGCGACGATGGGCTGTCACAAGGAGCAGCTTCTTGTTTGAATCAAGAAAGGCGAAGTCGGCTTCGAATTTGGCGCGTATGGCCGGCTGCTTGACCTTTTCAAGCGCGATATGAAGCGCGTCGATAACGGTATTGCCTGTCACAGCAATTCGCGAATTATCAATGTTTTCGGCCAGCAGATTACGGCGCGAGGAAGAGGTCGGCGCAAACAGGAGGTTCGACATGCGGTCAACAACCGAGCGATTCATTTCCTCGGGCCAGGGCGAGTCCATATCACCGGTGCGCAGCCCCGCTTCAACATGCGCAACGGGAACGCGCGCATAAAACGCAGCCATGGCAGCGGCCATGGACGTTGTCGTGTCGCCATGAACGAAAACCCAGTCGGGCTTTTCCTCTTCCAGGACGTTCTGCAAACCGTTGAGAATGGATGTTGTGACAGTCGTCAGCGTCTGGTTCGGGCGCATGATGGACAGGTCGTGGTCTGGCTTGATGTCGAACACATCGAGCACCTGATCCAGCATCTCGCGGTGTTGGCCAGTCACGCAGACAGTGGATGTGATATCGTTCTGGGCTGAAAGCATACGAACCAGTGGAGCCATCTTGATGGCTTCTGGCCTTGTGCCAAATATGGACAAAATCTTCATTTGAGACACCTGATCCTGGATTTGAGGCTCGTTGGCCCGCGCGCAGGACGAAGGCTGCAAATTGCTCGCCGCCGATGGTGTCTATGGGGTGATGGCAGGACGAGGGCCTGCCGCCGGTTGTTTATGACTAACAAATAGTTACCCGTTACCGGGTACTCAGGTGGTGCTAGTTCCGCCGCAGGACTATGAGCCCGTCAAGTGCAACGCCACCCGTTTCACTGACAAGGAATGGATTGATGTCAATGGACTCGATGAGTTCATCGCCATCAATGACCAGGCGCGACAAGCCGACCAGAGTTTCGGCCAGCCCGTTGCGGTCCAGCGCTGGTCTGCCGCGATAGCCCCGGGTGATCTGCCCCGCCCGTGTGCGATCAATCAGCTCCAGCGCGCTTTTGTTATCGAGCCCGGGTGCGCTCAGCGCGTAGTCTTTCACCAGTTCCAGATCGACGCCCCCGCTGCCAAACAATAACACCGGGCCGACATCCGGATCTCGTGTGGCGCCCATGACGCATTCGAACCCGCCCGTGCACATCTCAGCAATCAATATGCCATCGATGGCTGGCTGGCCCGGCAGGGATGCCGCAACGGATGATATTTTTGCAAAGGCTTCGCGCACAGCCGCGGCGGTTTTGAGATTAACCATGACACCGCCGATGTCGGATTTGTGTGGCACGGCGGCGCTGACGATTTTCGCAACCACGGGATAGCCGATGCTCTCAGCTGCGGCGACAGCTTCATCCGAAGTTTTAGCCAACGCTTCGCGGGGTGTTGGAATACCGTAAAGGCGCAGCAGTTTTTTCGAAGTGACTTCATCGAGCGTTGCCGGGCCAGTTTGCCGCGCAAGCTGCGACAGCATTGCAAGGCCTTCTGCATTGGCCCGATGCGGCGGCGCTTCATGTCCCGCCTGGGCCTGCACCGCATAATTCACAATCCCGCGCATGGTGCGCAGAATTCGGTCAGGCTCCTGCAGGAATGTCAGATTTGGCAATTGAGCACGCAGATTGCGGCTGTAGTCGTTCTGTCCGTAGGAAACCATGCTGATAAAGACAATCGGCTTGCCTGCCCGGGGCGCCAGTTCATTGACCGCGCGCAGGTTTGCTTCTTTCTTTTCAGAGCCAGGCCAGCGCGGCACTTCTTCTTGCAACATCACCACATCGATTTCGGGATCGTCGACCAGCACCTGCACACAATCCATATAGGCCTTGGTGCTCGACAAGGCTGTAAACCCGGCATCGAGCGGGTTGCCCAGAATGGTGCCGACCCCCAAAATCTTGTCGAGCCGGTCCCGCGTGACTTCGCTCAGTGAGGGAAATTTCAGGCCGTTGAGTTGGGCGCAATCAAGCAACAATCCGCGAAAGCCGCCCGAGAATGTCATGGCGCTGATACGGTTGCCCCTCGGCAGGGGCGCATGGGCAAGGTATTCCACCGTTTCCACGAGATCGTCGAGATTGCGCACCCGCAGCGCACCGGCAGCACCCGCTACGGCATCGAAAGCATCCATGGCGCCGGCCATCGCTCCGGTATGGGCTGCGGCTGCTGCACGGCCTTCGTCGGACGCGCCGATCTTCATCACCACGACGGTCTTGCCAGCAGCCCGCGCATTGCGGCAGGCCGCGAGAAAGGCTTCCGGATTTCGAATGGATTCCAGATAGCAGACAAGCACCTTGATATGCGCTTGCTGCGCAAAATAATCGATGTAATCGGCGCTGTTCAAGCCGCTTTCATTGCCGCTCGTGACAAACGCCGAGGCGATAAGCCCGCGCTCCTCAAGTCCGCGCTTGATCGCCATCACGACGCCGCCCGACTGTCCGAAGAGGGCCACCGGACCTTCGACAAAGTTGTGCGGCCTGTCGTCAGTCAGAGTGAAGAAGCGCGACGCCGAATTGAAATTGCCCATGCAATTTGGGCCGCAAACCGCAAGTCCGGTTTCCTCGATGACCGCCTTCAGTTCGCGTCCAAGTAAAGCGTTTTCTTCGCCGGGTACTTCCTCGAAACCAGAACTGAGGACATTGGCGCTGCGCGCGCCAGCCTTCGCCCCATCGCGCAATGTCGCCGCCACGAATTTTGCAGGAACAACGACCAGCATGTGATCGGGTTTTTCCGGCAGATCCTCAAATTGCCGGTAACATTTCTCGCCCCAGATTTCATCGCGCGTCGGATTGAATGGATAGATTTTGCCTGGAAATCCATACTGGCGCAGATTGCGCGCAGCCCGTTCGGCCCAGTTTCCAGGCCTGTCGCTGGCCCCGACGATCACGACATTGCGTGGATTGAGCAAGGCAGCGACCTTTTCGGGCGCGGTTGAACCGGCAATGCTCATCTTGTCACCCAGATTATCTACGAACCATACATGCCGGTGCCGGAACGGCGGGCGACGAAGTAGAACAGCAGCGAGATGATGGTCATCATCAAGCTCCACACGAGGCCAAGTGCGGCCAGCTCCGGGCCCTGTCCGTTGCCCCACAGATCGAACATCGCAACGGCGACAGTCTGTGAACTGGGGCCGGCGAGCAGCACAGGCAGCGACAACACACGCGTCGATAGAAGGAATATGAACAGCCAGCCTGCAATCACAGAGGGGGCCAGCAACGGGATCACGATGCGGCGGAACGCTGTCACTTGTCCTGCGCCCGAGACGGCGGCGCTTTCTTCAAGCTCCTTGTGAACCTGCAGCATGCCCGCAAACGAGTACCGCACGCCATAGGGCAGGTAATTGATCACAAACGCCCACACGATGATCCATATCGTACCGTAGAGGCCGAGTGGTACATTGAGGAAAAACTGCATCACGCCGACGCCAAGGACAAGGCCGGGAAACACCAGCGGCGTGGTTGCGAGCTGATCGAGTGCTTTCGCGCCCGGCGCCTTGCGCACCGAAAGCCACGCGGTGATCGCCGCCAGCAGCATGGTGAACGTCGCCGCACTCAATGCTATCATGAACGTATTCAGGATCAGATCGAGATTGCGCGAAGCGGAAAATATGATCTGGTAATTTTTGAGGGAGATCAGCTTGAAAGCTGTCGAGCGAAAGGTCTCGAAGGGGATCAGCGAGGTCCAGATCAACACCGCTGTCGGCATTATGATCATGACAAAGAAATACAGCAGCAGCAGGCATCCTGCGGGAATACGCCATACGCCCAGTTCGAACTCGCGCGGGCGAAAGCTTTTGCCTGTGATCGTTGCATATCTTTCCGCATTGCGTGTCATGCGGCCGTAGAAATAGAGCAAGACCGACACAACGCCCAGCAGCACCACCGACAGCGCACTGGCTGTGCCCAGATCAGGCGGATTCGAGCGGTGCATGAGATCGTAGATATCGGTCGTCAACACATGCACACGTCCAGGTGTGCCAACGAGCGCCGGTACTTCAAAGGCCTCAACAGTGCGAATGAACACCAGCATTATCAATGCGAGGATCGACGGCAGCGACAGACGAAACGTGATGCGGCGAATTGTGTCCCAGGCGCTCGCGCCGCTCATTCGTGCGGCCTCCTCCAATTCCGGATTGAAATTCTTCAGCGTGCCGCCCAGCAGCAGGAACACCAGCGGCGACCAGAGCAGCGCTTCAATCAGCACCATGCCGGACATGGAATAAACGTTGATGAGATTGTCAGTGCCGCCGGTCAGCATCTTGTACCAAGTGTTCAGCGGGCCGGACCGGCTGAGCAGCATCAGCCACGCAGTCGTATAGAGAACGAAAGGCGTGCCCAGCGACAGGATCGTCGTGAAATAGGCAAGTTTCTTGAAGGGGGCGTTGGTGCGTTCGGCAATCCAGGCGACGACCCCACCGATGATCAATGCGAACACGGCGCTGAGGATAGCAAAGGCTAGGGAATTCCAGGCGCTCAGGAGGATGCCGCGTTGGGCAGCAAGCGTCTGGAAATGTGCGAAGGTGAAACTTGTGACGCCACCTTTTTCGGCCGTGATTGCGCCCTTGATGAGAAAGACCAGTGGCGGCAGGACGAGAATGGCGAGGATAATGCCGATGACGGTAACGAAAATCGACTTCTCGTTGACCAGCATGGCCGCCAGCTGCAGCGAACGCTGCGGGCGCGCGGCGCCTGCTTGGCCTGCCTCAGCCGACATTGTGTTCCTCCCGATTATATTTTCATTCCGGAAAAGTGCTCAGCATTTTATCCGGTATCGCAGGCAGTAATACGCAAGCAGGTAGTAAGACGAAAGCAGGTAGTAAGACGATGCCCGAACGCGCCAGGCGCGTCCGGGAAGTCGTTGCGGCTCAGGCTTCTTCGCGCTTGAATGTTCCAAGACCCGGCTTGAACACCTTGTCGTCGAGGAATTGCTTCATGGCCTTTTCGCGGCCGCCTTCGGGGTCCTGCTGCTTGAGCGCATCGCTCTTGCAATTGAGATAATCGAGCGCCTGATCCTTGGTCATGCGACGTACGCTGCGCAGGGCTTCCTTGGTGTAGCGCACGGCAGCGGGGCTCTTGGCTTCCAGATTGCGCGCGAGTTCCATCACGGTTTCGCGCAGCTTGTCATTGGGCACGGACTTGTTGACGAACTTCATCGCGCCCGCTTCCTTGCCGCTGAAGCGCTCACCCGTCACCGAGTAATAGATCGCATCGCGATAGCCCATCACTTCGGTGACCGCCCAGGCGACGAGACCGCCGGGAATGATGCCCCAGTTCACTTCTGAAAGGCCAAAGCTGGCGTCTTCCGCAGCGATGGCGAAATCGCAGGCGATGACCGGCGTGAACCCGCCGCCAAAGCAATACCCATGCACCATTGCGATCGTCGGCTTGGGGAACATCGAGAGCTTGTTCCAGCGCCATTCGTGTGCGGCGCGGCGTGCGCGGGTGCGCGCTTTTGGATTGTTTTCTGTTTCGCGGAAATAAAGTTTCAGATCCTGTCCGGCGCAGAAATGGCCGCCAGCGCCTGTGATGACGACAACGCGGGTCTGTTCGTCTTCTTCGGCCCAGTCGAGCGCTTCGCACATATCCAGATGCAATTGCGGGCTCATCGCATTGCGCTTTTCAGGCCGGTTCAAAATAATGAAGGTGGTGGCGCCGTCGCGCTCGATCTTGACGGTTTCCAGGGTGATGACATCGGACATTTGGGTCTCCCTATTGATCTTGTTGTACAGCCTATCCAACCGTCTGCGCGAGGAAAGTCAACTGGGCAGGCGGGGTATCCGCGAAAAAGCTTAGCATTTATTCAGGATCGAAATGACATTTGCCCGCAGCGGTCACGAATTGCCTTTGGCCTCCGCGACGACAACCGCCCCTATTTCCCGTATCCCAACGCGGCGCGGGCCTTGTCATGAATGGCGGGGTCCATCGCATAAAGCTTGCGCACCATTTCCTGCAAATTCTCGCCCGAGATGGCTGTAATTTCGAGTTTCTGTTTTTCGGCTTCCTCGATCGCTGCGGGATCGGCAAGCGCTTTCATGAAAGCCTCACGCAACGCCTGCACCCGTTCGGTCGGCACTTCAGGCGCGACCATGAAGGGCCGTGTAAACACGCCCTGCGCGTAGACGAGTTCCATGATGGCGCGTTGTTCGGGAGTTTTGGCGAAATCAATCGATAACGGCACGCGTTGCGCATTCAGATCATCCGCACCCTTTGTTGCCTCCTGCAGCAGGACGCGGACTTTCTTCTCTGCGAACCAGTCCGGCTTTTGCGATTTGATACTGGTCCAGCCCATTCCGCACAGGCCCTGCACTTCGCCGCGCTCAATCGCGAGTGAAATCTCGTTCGTCCCTTTATATCCCGCAACGAGCCGGATTTTCGCGCCGAGCACACTGGTCAGCAGCACAGGCATATCGCGTGTCGTGCCGCCGCTCGAGCCGAGCAGAAGTTCCTGATCGAAGGATTGGGAAAACGACCTGATGGGGCTGTCGTCGCGCACGAGGCAGGTGAAAACCTCGCTGTTGGCGCTGCCAATGTAATTGATGCGCAGTGGATCGAAGTTCACCTTTTCGCGTTCGCCGATCAGCTTGTCGAGCGCCGAACCCGCCGCTACAGCGCCAATGACTGTTCCGTCCTTGGGAGCGACCGCATAGACATAAGACGTCGCCGCAAGCCCGCCTGCACCAGGCATGTTTGACGGGATGAGCGTGGGATTGCCGGGAATATATTTGCCGATATAGCGGGCCACCAACCGCCCGTAACGATCATAACCGCCTCCCGCAGAAGAGCTGATGACAAGACGTATCTGCTTGCCTTTGTAAAACTCCTCCACGGACGTTTGCGCAGCGACAGGCGGCCCCATGGCGATCACCGCGCATAGGGACAGTAAGATATTTCTGACGCGTGCAAGCATTGGCCTTGTTGGAACTCGCATGAGCTCTACGCCTTCAGGTTCCCATATTTAATCAGGCTCGCCTTCTGCGCTTCATTGCGGGGCTGCAGGCCCAATACGCGAGCGGCATTGCCGCCGAGGATATTGTGCCGGGCCTTGTCGGAAACGAACGGCAGATCCCATATCGTCGAGGGCAGATCGAAATCCCAATGGGGATAATCGCTGGCGAACATCAACTGCGTTTCTGCGTTGATCATGCGGAAGGTATCTTCCAGCGCGCCCATGTCCTGCACTTCCATAGGCTGCGTCGAATAAAACATGTCTCGCATATAGTCGGAAGGCTTCTTCTTCAGGACCGGACATTCCGACGGGCGCAACATGTATTCGTGATCGAGACGC
>CAMDKB010000192.1 GCA_945901195.1 Rhizobium sp. Q54 | reverse complement strand
GGGGACGCGCTTGCCTTCGCCCAGAACGGTCTCGGTCGCCTGGCTCCAGCGGGGGTGATCGACGTCCGGGTTCACATTGGCCCAAAAACCATATTCCTGCGCTTGCAGCGCTTCCCAGAAGGTTTTCGGGCGCTGATCGGTGAAGGTGATGCGCTGGATGGATTTTACGGCCTTGAAGCCGTATTTCCAGGGCATGTGCAGGCGGATTGGCGCGCCGTGCTGCTTGGCGGCGGGCTTGCCATAGGCGCCTGTCACCATGAAGGCGAGGTCGTTGGCGGCTTCGGCGATTGTGCAGCCTTCCGTGTAGGGCCAGGGATACCAGGCCTGCCGCTGGCCGGGCGCGATTTTTGGATCGCGGAAGGTCTGCATTACAACGTATTTGGCCGACGATGTTGGTTTGGCGATGTCGAGAATGCGTTTCATGGGAAAGCCTGTCCAGGGAATCGTCATGCCCCAGGCTTCCACACAGCGCAGACGATAGGTGCGCTCTTCCAGCTGCACCTGCTTGAGCAGATCGTCGATGCCGATTTCAAAAGGCTTTTCCACCATGCCATCGATCTTGATCATCCACGGCCGTGTCTTCAGGGCCTGTGCGAGAGTGTAGATGTCCTTGTCGCCACCAAACTCGTAAAAATTATTGTAGCGGGCGTTGAAACGCTCCTCGGTGATCTCGCGATCGAGCTTGTAGGTCTCGTTGCGTTTGGCAGGATAAAGACCGGCAGAGGGATCGGCGTCCTGGGCGCTGGCGATGGAGGGCAGAAGCATGCTTGCGCCGGCAAGGCCTGCTGCCTGCAGCATCTCCCGGCGGTTGAAGAACCAGCCTTCGGGCGTGACCTTGCGATCGGAAACTTCCCAACCGCGGCGGCGAATGATGTTCATGGTTTTTTGCTCCCTTGCGGACATGAGGGGAAACTAGGGCGGGAAGCGCCCTTCGGCAAATCACATATGGAAGAGCCGGGCTTTATCTTTCCGTGATTTGGCCGCGGGCGGGGCGGAGGCTGGAGCATCGCGCGAAAAAGTGGTCCCGGTTTTTCGCAAAAGCGATGCTATGCATTTATAGAAACGATCTAAGGTCTGCAGATAGATTCGTTGAGGACGATATGGCGAAGGCGATAGTGGGCATTGTCGGCGGTTCGGGCGTTTACGATCTGCCGGGGCTGGAAGATCTGCATGAAGACAAGATCGACACCCCCTATGGCGAGCCTTCCGATAGTCTGCGGTTTGGCCGCATCGGCAAGACGCAGGCGGTGTTTCTGCCACGTCACGGGCGGGGGCATGTCTATTCGCCCTCCGACATCAATTACCGGGCCAATATCTGGGCGCTGAAAAATGCCGGGGTGACGGATATCATTTCCGTATCCGCCTGCGGATCATTCCGCGAAGGCCTGCCGCCGGGCATGTTCGTGCTGGTGGATCAGTTTGTTGACCGCACCTATCTGCGTCCGTCGAGTTTTTTCGGCAAAGGCTGCGTGGCGCACGTTTCCATGGCGCATCCGGTTTCCCCGCTGTTGGTGGATCGTATCGCTGCGGCGGCACAAGCGGAGAACGTGGCGATGAAACGCGGCGGCACTTATTTGTGCATGGAGGGGCCGCAGTTTTCTTCGCTGGCAGAATCGCTCACTTACAAGCAGCTAGGTTACGACGTGATCGGCATGACGGCGATGCCGGAGGCCAAGCTCGCGCGTGAGGCTGAAATGTCCTACGCGACCATAGCCATGGTGACCGATTTTGATTGCTGGCATCCCTTGCATGACAATGTTGACGTGGCCTCGGTGATCGAAATCATGCACGGCAATGCGAAAAAAGCCGCGCAGGTTGTAGCGCGTGTGCTGCGCGAATTTCCTGCGGAGCATGAGATCTGCCCGATCGGATCGGACCGCGCGCTGGATGTGGCCGTGATGACGGCGCCTGCCGTGCGCGATCCTGAACTCATGAAGAAACTGGGGCCGATCGTGAAGCGGATAGCGGGCGCATAGATCCGGATGATCTCCAAGACTGACGTTCTGCGCGACACGTTCGGCTTCGACAGCTTTCGGCCGGGGCAGGAAGGCATTGTCGACTGCCTGGTCAGCAACCGGCACGTGCTTGCAGTCATGCCAACGGGCTCGGGCAAGTCGCTGTGCTATCAGGTTCCCGCGCTGGTGAAAGGCGGGCTTGCGATTGTCGTGTCGCCGCTGGTGGCCTTGATGCAGGATCAGGTGGCGGCGCTGAAACTGGCTGGCGTTGCGGCAGAAACGATCAATTCGGCTGCCTCGCGTGAAGCCAATGTGGACATCTGGCGGCGCGTTGCGGCGGGCGAGGTGCGTATCCTCTATCTCGCGCCGGAACGGCTGATGACCGGGCGAATGATTTCCGCGCTGCAGAGGCTGGACGTCCGGTTATTCGCGGTGGACGAGGCTCACTGCATCTCGCAATGGGGCGCATCCTTCCGGCCGGAATACGAGATGTTGCACGGGTTGCGCGAAGCCTTTCCCGGCGTGCCCATTGGCGCATTCACCGCGACTGCCGACCATGCCGCCCGCACGGATATTGTCGCCAAATTGTTTGGTGGCGAGGCCGATGTCTATGTCTCGGGATTTGACAGGCCCAATATCAGCCTAACCGTCGAGCCCAAGAAAAGCGCCGGCAAGCAGCTTGAAAGCTTTGTGGCAGGCCATCGCGGGCAGAGCGGTATTGTCTATTCGCTGTCGCGCAAGAGCACCGAGGAATATGCAGAACTCCTCTGCAAGCTGAAATACCGGGCTGTGCCTTATCACGCCGGATTGTCCCCAGAACGTCGCGCGCAGACGCAGGAATTGTTCATGGCGGAAAAGGGCGTCATCGTCTGCGCCACGATTGCGTTTGGCATGGGTATCGACAAGCCGGATGTGCGGTTCGTGTTTCATGCCGATCTGCCATCCTCGCTGGATGCTTATTATCAGGAGATCGGCCGTGCGGGCCGCGATGGCGGGCCTGCCGCCGCGCATATGGTGTTCGGCCTTGGCGATATACGCATGCGCCGTGGCTTTGTTGACGAGAATGACGCCAACGAGGAACACAAGCGCCGCGAGCATAAACGGCTGGATGCGCTCGTTGCCTATTGCGAGGCGCCCGCCTGCCGCCGCATGTCGCTGCTGGCCTATTTTGGCGAAGCCTCCGGCCCCTGTGGCAATTGCGATGTGTGTCTCAATCCCGTGGCGACGGTTGATGGCAATGCGGAGGCGTTGCGTATCTGCGAGGCCGTGCAGCAGACAGGCGAGCGTTTTGGCGCCATCCACATTGTCGATGTGCTGACTGGCAAAGCCAATGACCGGGCCGCAGCGCTGAGGCACGATGAATTGCCATCATTCGCTGCTGGCAAAGACAGGCCGCGCACGGAATGGCAATCGCTGATCCGGCAGATGGTCGGCGCGGGCTTTTTGCATCTGGATTCCGGCGGATTTGGCGGATTGTCCATCGCAGACAAGGGCCGTGCCCTGATGAAAGGCGAAGGGGAGTTCCGCTATCGCCGGGATATGATCCGCTCCAAGGCGCGGCGTGATCGTGTTGCGCCAGTTGAGTCTGACGACACCATGGATCCGCGACAGGAAGACTTGCTGGCGCGATTGAAAAGTCTTCGCCGCTCCCTCGCCAGTGAGCGGAATGTGCCTGCCTATGTTATATTTTCCGACCGCACGCTGATCGATATGGCGGCGAAAGCGCCGCGCACGCGCGCGGCTTTTGCCGAAGTGCATGGTGTTGGCGCCGCCAAGTTGCAGGCGTTTTCACGCATGTTCATGCAGGAAATAAAGGCCTTTGAAAATTAACGGCGTGCAATCCAACTGAATTGTCGCACGCTTTCCTTCCCCTGCAGGGGAAAGAAGGCGCTAAAGCGCTTTGCGCAGAGGCCAGAAGCTGGCGCTGACATATTCAAATGGTTTTTCGCCGCGCTGATTGTGTCCTTCAACGCGGGTGAACAGGATTCCCCAGCCTTCGCGCGCTGTCTTGCGCTTGTTCACGGGCGTGGCTGTGAAACGGAGCGTGTCACCGGCATAAACGGGACTGGACCATTTGAGATCGCGAAATCCGGGTGAGGGGCCCTTGTCCGCCAGTGGCAGGCCGCGTTTGCGTGCTTCGTCGTAATAGGGCTTGCGCGACAAGACGAGTCTCCGCATGCCGCCGGCGGCCGTATGCCAGCCGGAGGCTGTCAGGGCGCCGAAGGGGCCAGCCTTCGCGGCGGCTTCGTCTATGTGAAAACGCTGCGGATCATACTGGCGGGCAAAGCGGATGATGTCCGCAGTTTCGAAAGTATGCGTGCCCATGTCGAAGGTTTCGTTGAGCGGCACGTCATCCCAATAGCCCGATAACATGTAATGCTGATCCGGCAATTCTGTGGGGTTGTTGCGGCCTATATGCGCTGGCTCATTGTTGCATGCGGGCGGCGGCGCAGCGCCGGTCAGCGGCTTCGAGCGATCCATGTCCCCGGTCGCGGCGAGCGTGATGCCGCGATTGACCATTTTGCGTTCGCCATGCTGGTTGAGCATGGTGAATTCAAATTCGATAATGCCGAGGCCCGGGCGGGATTTTGAGGTCCGAACCGATTTTGCCAACGTCCTGATGCTCAGTATATCGCCGGGATAAACGGCTTTCATCCAGTTCAGTTCGGCGATGCCCGGCGAGCCCAGAAAGATGTCATCGCGTAGAAGATTATCCGCATGCATGCGCATCGCGATGCCTGCCGTGTGCCAGCCGGATGCAGCCAGCCCGCCCAGCAGTGAGTTTCTGCCGGCCTCTTCGTCCAGATGAAAGGGCTGTGGATCGAACTCGCTGGCAAATTCGATGATCGCTTCGCGCGTGACTTCATGGGCGCCGTATTCGAATGTCTGGCCTTCGGTAATTCCGGCTAGCTTGAGCGGCGAGGACATGCAGCGGTGTCTCCTTGATGCGCGGGCGGAAAGTTTGGAACTTGTGCCTCTGCTAAAGTTGCAGCGCAAGCACAAGTACGAAAGTCCCGGAAGAATCGCAAAACGATCGAAAAAACGTCGTCCCTTTGTCGTGTTGGTGCGTTGTGCTGATGCGACTTCACCATTCTGGATTGAGGGGACATCAGTTATGCAAGACGAACGCCTCTTGAGCATGCTGACGGCGATTCCGCAGACCGACGCCGGCATTGGCATGGATTTCCGCCAGATCAACGGCCTCAATCTGCCAATCTTCGCCATCAATCTTGAGCGCCGGCCTGATCGCTGGCAGGCGCTGACACAAAGGTTTCAGGCCGCCGGGCTTGACCGTATAGCCCGTATGCCAGCAGTGGATGGTGCGGGGCTGAGTGCGGATTTGGTCGCCCGGTTTGGTGAAGCTGCGGCTGAGAGCATCGACGGCTCTCCGGGTTGCCATCTGTCTCTCACGCGTCCGGCTATCGGCTGCTTCCTGTCGCATCTGTCGATCTGGAAAACGGTTGCGAATTCCGGGATGGCGCATGCGCTCGTGCTGGAAGACGACGCCTCTCCGTCTCCCGCTTTCAATGCCGAACGTCTGGGGGCTGCGCTGCAATATCTGCCTGCGGAAGGCATGATTTTCCCCGGTTGCACGGTCATGGGCGGACTTGCCGAAAGGCAGGCCAAGCAGGGCCTTGTGCGCGTGTATTATTTCAACGGTACGTTTGCCTACATTGTCTCGGCTGCAGCGTGTGACTATCTCCTCCGCAACATGTTGCCGATGCGGATGCATGTGGACCATCAAATCAGCCATTTGCTTTTTGAAAAGCGAGCTGTCTTTGAAGGCTTGCTCATGCAACCTGCAAGCTTGCAGCCAGATTGGGCGCTTGGCAGTGACTGTCACGTGGATTTACGTGACGAATTCTCAGCCAACCGCGCGCTGTGGACGCGGCTTTCGGATTGCCGCCTGGTGCTCGAGGCGGAAGGCCGCCAGTTGATGGCCGACGATATGTCGGCCTCGCAGGCGGCCTGATGCAGGAGTTCAGCCGAGTTCCGTAATCTTCTCCGGGAATTGATGAATGCGCTCACAGCCGTCATGGGTGAGAATGAAATTGTCACACGCCCAGCTGTAAGTTGTCGAGGTCACATAGGTTGGATGCACGGCAAGGCACATGTTGGCTTGCAACGGCATTGTTTCATCGAAGCGCACCAGCGGCCGCTCCACCATGTCGTAACCTTGCGAATGGCAGTATAGCCGGGTCTCTTCGGGCTTGCCGTTCTTGCGCATGAATTCGTTGTGGCTCTCCCAGATGTCCTTGCAGGACGTGCCGGTTTTGAGCATTTTCAGGGTATGCGCGCGCGCTTCCATGACGAAGGCAAATTCGTCATGCATTTCCTGAGAGGCCTTGCCGAGCACACAGGTGCGGCCGAGTTCCGTGTACATGCCGCCAGCGCCAGCGTTTTCTGCGAGCAATGTGAACTGATCGCCGGCCTTGATCACACGCGCCTGCTGATGCGGCGGACCCATCACGGCCGCTGTCCCAACGGGGCCGGAGGCGCACATATACCAGCCCTGTTCGCTTCCCCGGATTGTGCCGTAATGCAGCGCTGCAGCCTTCACTGCCTGATCAGTCATGCCTGGCTTTACAGAGGCAAAGGCAGCCTGCATCTGTTCATCCTGCAGTTTTGCCGTCTCGCGCATGAGCTTGAGTTCTTCCGGACTCTTGAGTGCGCGGATTTCGTCGACGAAGTCTGAGGCGTTGACGAAACCCTCGTTCGTGGGCGCGTTCTTCTTCAGATATTCGACGAACATATGGGGAATCGATGCGACGGCCAAAAGGCCGATCTTTGCGCCCTTGTAGGATTGCATCGCCTTCACCGCGAGCTCGGCGTCATAGTCGCCGGTGTAATGGGCTGTGTGATAGCTTGGGACGCCCAACTGGCGCTTGACGCCGCGCAACATGCCGTTGCCTTCCTTTGGCACTGGCCGGTCGTGATTGAACGGTCCTTGTCCGATGACCGTCATATCATCGTCCTTGGGGAAGATCAGCGTAACGGGATACCCGTTGGTGGCCGGCATATCCGTGAAATATTTTACCGCGCCGCCCATGAAGTCGTTGTTGTTTTGCATGACGAGCATATCGATGCCACGTTCGGCCATGCCCTTGCGGACTGCGGCCCAGCGGCGCTCGAGTTCTGCTGTCGAAATGGGCGTGTTGAGACGTTCGGAGAGTGCAACAGACATTGTTCTAGACCTTTCCGGGTTTGACTATGTTGATCATTGCGGCGAAGTAGCCGTCGAGAAATTTCTGCACATTGTGCAGCAGAATGGGCATGGCGCGCTGAGGATATTCGTCGTGAAAGCCGGCCAGATGTGGCGTGATCAGAACATTGTCGAGTGTCCACAAAACGTGATCTGGCGGCAGCGGCTCCTGGTCAAAGACATCGAGGCCAGCGCCTGCGATCTTTCGGCTCTTGAGAGACTCGATCAATGCGACTTCGTCGACAACATCCCCACGGGCGATGTTGATGAGAAAGGCAGAAGGCTTCATCGCTGCCAGCATTTGCGCATTGACGAGATGATGGTTCTCTTTTGTTGACGGGGCGAGCAGGATGAGGTGATCGGCTTCGCGCACACTCTCCATCATTTGGCTGCGCGGGCGGACTTCGTCGAACCCCGGCAATTCGCGTGGCGCGCCGCTGACGCCGATGACGCGCATGCCCATCGCCTTGCAGCGCGGCGCGAGCGCTTCGGCGATCACGCCAAGGCCGATCAGCACCGCCGTCTTGCCATCCAGCAGGCGCACGGGAAAACGCTCCCACTGCGCCTTGTGCTGATTACCGATGACGCGCGGCATATATCGGGCGAGGCCCAGCATTGAGGCGAGCGCAGCTTCAGCGCAAGGCGCGCCATGCAAGCCCTGCATGTTACAGACGGCGATAGCGTCAGTGTAGGCGGGCTGATCGACAATGCCATCAACGCCCGAGCCCATGGCCTGCACGAAGCGGATGTTTTTGCCCTTTGCGAAGATTTCGTTGGACAGCATCACGCCGAAGGCGATCACGGCTTCGGCCTTGTCGAGAAACGGCTCAGCTTTTGTGTTGTGTTCGACAACATCAAAATGCACGTCCGGAAATGTCTCGCGCAACTTCGCCGCATAGACGTTGCGGACCGGCTCGGGCAGCGCGAGAACGACGAGAATGTTTGTCATGGCGTCTCTATCGCGGGACGCGCCCGAGATGGCAAGCGTCTTGATGCTGTATCACTCAGCGGAACATTTTCGCATAAAGATCTGCCCATTTCGGGTAGCTCTGATCGACATCCTTCGGGCCGATCACATTGGCCTTGAACTTGCCGGTGCTGGGTTCAAGCTCGGGAAATTCCGAGTGAACATCCATACGGGTCGGGAAATAGCCCGCCTTCTGGAAAAGGTCCTGACCTTCGCGTGAAATCATGAACTCGACAAACAGCTGGCCCGCGTTCGGGTTGGGCGAGTTATTGGTGAGG
>CAMDKB010000191.1 GCA_945901195.1 Rhizobium sp. Q54 | reverse complement strand
CCCGTGGTGAAGGAAGCAGTGGAGCCGCCGCCCCCGCCGCCGCAACGACCCAAGCCCGAACCGCAGAAGCAGGCTGAAGCCAAGCCTGAGCCACAGGAAGCGGAACCGGCGCCTTTGCCGCCGCGTCGTCCGCCCACACTGCGCAAGGTGGAAGACAAGCCCAAGCCTGATCAACTGGCAAAGCTGGAAGAGAGCACGCGCGACGTAAAACCCACGCCGCGCCCGCGCTCGGGCGAGGAAAACAACGAGCCCCAGCGCAAATATGACGCCTCGGCGATCTCCAAGATTTTATCAAAAGAGCCAGCCCAGGCGCGCGGCTCGACCGGGCCAACACCCGTAAACAGGCAGGCCAATCTGGGATCGCCAACGGCGAATGCACCGCGTATGTCGCCGAGTATGTCGGCGCAATTGAACGGTATGCTGATTGAACAATACAAGCGCTGCTGGACTTACATCGGCAACGCTCAGGGCAGCCAGTATCTGCCGCAGGTCAGTGTGACTTATTCGCAAAGCGGCGGCCTGATCGGGCGGCCGACACTTCGAAATCCGCCTGCAGATCCGGCCATGAAATCACTGGCTGACAGCGCCCTGCGGGCAGTGCAACGCTGCAATCCATTACATATCCCGGCGCAATACCTCCCGTATTATAACGACTGGAAAGACATATTGTTGCGCTTTGATCCTGCGGAAATGATGGGATGACAAGCGCAATCGCCCGGACACAAGACTATATGAGGTCACGTAATATTCAACATGCGTTCGAAATAGACTGCCGCTCGGCAAATCCAATCCGGAAACTGAATTCATGACCCCACTCATCACCCGCAGACAGGCCGTCACCCTTCTGGCAGGTACGCTCGCCGCACCCTTTGTCTCGCGCCACGCCTACGCCCAACGCTCCCTGGACATTCGCGGCGGCTCGTTTGCCCCCGTGCAAATTGCTGTCGCCGATTTCACCGGCGATGCGCAGCAGGGATCCGCGCTTTCACAGATAATAACCAACAACTTCAAGCGCTCTGTGTATCTTGCGCCGATGGATCGCGGCGCCTTCGTTGAAAAAGGCGACAATCCCGATGCGGCGCCCAATTGGGATGCCTGGAAAACCATCAATGCACAATTCGTTGTGACAGGCCGCACAGGGCGCGGCGGCGATGGACGCTTGCGCTCGGAATTCCGCCTGTGGGACGTGTCGCAACGCCAGCAAGTCGCAGGGCAGCAATATGTCACTGACCCCCAGAATTCCCGCCGGGTCGCGCATCTGGTCTCTGACGCAATCTTCACGAAGATTACAGGCGAAGGACCCTTCTTCGATACGCGCGTCGTATTTGTTGATGAAACGGGCGCCCGCCAGAAGCGGCGCAAGCGCCTCGCAATTATGGACCAGGATGGCGCCAACGTTCGCTATCTCACCAATGGCAACGACCTCGTGCTGACGCCCCGCTTTTCGCCATCGTCTCAGGACGTGACCTACATGGCGTTCGGCGACGACGAAGCCAAGGTCTATCTGATGAACGTGCAGACGGCACAGCGGGAAGTCGTCGGCAATTTTCCAGGCATGACTTTTGCGCCCCGCTTCGCGCCCGATGGCCAGCGCATCATCATGTCGCTTTCGACGGGCACCAACACCAATCTGTTTGCCATGGACCTGCGCTCCCGTTCGACAACGCGCCTCACCGACACATCAGGTATCGACACCTCGCCATCCTATTCACCCGATGGCAGTCAGATCGTCTTCGAAAGTGATCGCGGCGGTACGCAGCAACTCTACATCATGAGCGCCAGCGGCGGCGGCGCCAAACGTATCTCATTCGGGCAGGGAGCGCGCTATTCGACGCCAGTATGGTCCCCAAAAGGCGATTACATCGCCTTCACGCGCCAGCGTAGCGGATCATTCGCGATCGGCGTCATGAAGCCGGATGGGTCGGGCGAACGCATCATTGCGGACGGTTATCACAACGAAGGTCCGACCTGGGCGCCCAACGGACTTTATGTCATGTTCTTCCGCGATCCCGGCGGCGGGGGCGGCTCTAAAATCTATATGGCGAACATTACGGGCCGCGGAGAATCCATCGTGACTACTCCGTCCTATGCATCCGATCCCTCATGGAGCCCGTTGTTGCGATGACGGCATTGCTGCTTGGCTTGCCTAGGCAATGAAGCCTGTCTCATCATCCCTGATTAGGTTGCAAAGCGCTTACACCAGCCGGTAAATCGACAATTCTACGGCGTCAGGACGCCGCGCGCCCGAACAGACGAATATCGATTCCATCATCCAGCTTAAATGCGGCGCAGCTGTTTCAAAGCGAATGACAGACTTGAAATAGACCAACGCGGGATCAACAGGTTCGCTGCGCTTGATTTTCGCCATGACTTCCGGCGGCCCGAAACGCACGCCATTGTTCTCCACATAGACAAGTGAGCCGTCATTGGCCTCAATCGCATAGCGGGCTTCAAGAATGGTGAAGCCGTTCGCCCTGATGATCTGAAAATCAGCGCCACCCGGCAGGATCTTGCCGCTGAAACGCGGACCCGAAATCTCACCTCCAAGAATATCGATGATACGGCGTTCGCCAGTCCCGACGTTCCCGATCTCGAACGGTTTGGCAACCTTCACTGCCGCATCGCAGATGTGCTCAAGGTTAATCAGAATTGCCATTTTTTCACCTATCTCATGTGCGACGGCAGCCACAACGCGATAACTGGAAACGCGATGAGAATGATCAGTCGCAGGATATCAGTAACGATGAATGGTGCGACGCCCTTGAAGATTGTAGTGAAATCCACATCCTTCACTACGGTCTTGATGACGAATACGTTCATTCCAACAGGCGGATGAATGAGCCCGAGTTCCACTGCCATGACAACAATGACACCGAACCAGATGGGGTCAAAGCCGAGTTGCACGATAAGCGGAAAGATGATTGGCACAGTCAATATGATCATCGCCATGGCGTCCATCAGGCAGCCGAGCACGAGATACATCAGCATGATGATTGCGAGCACACCATAGCGGCCAATGCCAAGACCCGTGAGAAATTCCGTTACCTTCTGCGGAGTCTGTGTGATGGTCAGGAAATATCCGAACAATAATGCGCCAATGAGAATTGTGAACACGGCAGCAGACGTGCGGGTTGCCTCAAGCAAGGCCTTCTTCACGCCGTCCATTTTCAGTCGCCCGCTGAGAACTCCAATGATGAACGCGCCGGCTGCGCCCATCGCTCCGCCTTCCGTCGCGGTGAACAGTCCGCCATAGAGCCCGCCGATCACGAAGATGAAAAGAAGGATTGGCGCCCAGACATCTTTGATTGCCGCATAACGCTCAGCCCAGGATGCACGCGGCGCAGAGGGCAAAAAATCGGGCCGCGCCCATCCGATGATTGAAACGGTAAGCATATACATCACTACCGCCAGTAGGCCCGGCATGATGCCAGCAATGAACAATTTACCGATGTCCTGCTGTGTGATCAGCCCATACACGGCAAGGACCGTGGACGGCGGAATCATGATGCCGAGCGTTCCGCCTGCGGCAATGACGCCCGTAGCGAAACTTTGCGGATAACCAAAACGCCGCATTTCCGGGTAGGCAACATTTGAGAAGGTCGCTGCGGTGGCGACCGAAGAACCGCAGATCGCCGCAAAGAAACCGCAAGCGGCAATGGTTGCTATGCCAAGGCCACCACGCAAGTGGCCGATGAAAGCATTCGCCGTGCGAAACAGCTCCCGGCTGATACCTGCATTCGAAACAAACGCACCCATCAACAGGAACATCGGCACGATGCCGAACGTGTAATCGGTTACGGTGCGCATGGTCGTCGTACCGACCATTTTGAGCGCAGCTGTGGGATTGGTGAGGTAGCCAAAGCCCACTACGCCGACCAGCCCCATCGCCATGCCAACGGGCACGCGGAGCAGCATAAGGGCAAACAGTGCAACAAAGCCGGCGATAGCGACAAGATCGGTGCTCATGATGACTCAATCCACCGGCTTGATTTCGGATCGGTCTTCAATTTCTTCTGGATGAAATATCAATCGCCATGTTCGAATGGCGATCAACAGCACCGCAGAAACATCGCCAATCCAGGCCACAGCCGTGAACGGCCATGTCGGGATCCGCAGATCATAAGTCAACGCGTTGCTGCGCCATGTATCCACGACCTTGTCCAGCAGCGTATAGGTCTGCACCGCAACAACGAAAAGAAGCACAAGCGTTGCGAAAATATCAATATAGCGCTTCCATTTCGGGTTCGCCATGCCCCAGACGAAATCAACGGTAATATGGGTGCCGCGATAGCTGGTAGCAGCGATGCCCCAGAAAATCAGGATGCCGAGCAACATCGCGCCGATGTCATGCCCATCGGGTATCGAGGATGAGAACAGATAACGCATCAGCACATTAATGAACGTAATCGTCACCACGACGCCAACAAAAGCCGCCGCAATCCATTCAATCGTGTCGATAAAGCCGTCCATAAATTTGCGATGCACGGATGCCCCCAAGCCTGCCTGCAATATGCGTCAGGTCGATATGGACGGCCGCCAGAGGGCGGCCATCCGTTTCACCGTGCACCAGTCAGCGCGCACCGCTCTTGACTATCAGCGCGTCAAGCTCCTTGAAAGCTTCATCCGTATTAACGCCTTTTTTCGTTGCTTCATCCGCCCATTGCTTGCGCAGAGGATCAACTGTCTTGCGCCACTCGCCAAGTTGTTCCGGCGTCAGACGATAGACATCGTGATTGGCAAGAGCTTTCATTTTCGCGATGCCATCAGTTTCGAACTTGTCCCACGGCGCCGCCATTTTCGCAGCCCATTGGCCAGTGCAATGATCGTCGATGACTTTTTTCTGTGCCACCGACAGCGAGTTATATTTGGCAGGATTGATATTATAAGTGAATGCCGTCACGTAGAGCGGCTCTTCCATATGGTATTGGACAGTTTTTTCAATGCCGAACAGAAACATCGAGCCCCAGGGAAAGGCAATTGCGTCAGCCACGCCACGCTCCAGCGCTTCACGCGCTTCAGGCGCTGAGGCGCGCACATTGGTGCCGCCTAGCATGCTGACCATATTGCCGATCATCGACTGTGCGGGCCTGATTTTCATACCCTTGATATCGCCGGGGATCGTGACCTTCTTGCGGCTGTGGAAGGTTCCAGGCGCATGCATGAAAGCAAAGCAATATTTGGTTTCCTGCATCTCCTTGGCTTGATATTTGCGATACCACTCATCGAGCGCGAGCGAGCCCTTTGTTGCGTTCCCAAAAAGGAAAGGCAACGCGGTGACATCGAAGATCGGAAAGCGGCCGACGCTATATCCAGGGCTCACGTAAACTATATCGGCGATGCCATCGCGCACCATGTCATAATGATCGAAAGCCTTGCCGAGTTGCTCTGACGGGAAAATCGAAAATTTCAATGTCCCTCCCGAGGCCTTGGTCATGGAATCGGTCCATTCCTTCGTGGATGGCACCAATGGATGCGCAGGCGGCGACCAGAGTGAAACCTTGAATTCGACTGTCTTGTCCTGTGCAAAAGCTGGCGCAAGACTCATCGCGCTGGCCATCAATGCCGCTGCCAATTTTTTCATGCCTGTCACTCCTCTTGATGGCGATTGCAGACCTCCCCGCATTACGCCTCCAAGCGCAGACTAGCCCAGCAGTCCGCGAATACAAGTCAATATAATGGCGATGCTTGCCATCAACGGCAGTCGCCATCCAAAGATCACGCCGCAGCGCGGATCATGTAGTCCGCACATTTTTCGCCGATCATGATTGAGGGCGCATTCGTGTTGCCGCTGATCAGCGTTGGCATCACTGAAGCATCGGCCACGCGCAATCCTTGAACTTCACGAACACGCAATTCTTCATCGAGCACTGAATCGAGATCCATACCCATCCGGCAGGTGCCAACGGGATGATAAACTGTACCTGCATATTGACGCACATAGGCATCGATATCGGCATCGCTGGTCACCTGCGGGCCCGGGCCGACCTCCCGGCTTTTCATGAAATCGAATGCCGGTTTGTTCAACACGTCCCGCAAAATACGCACGCCCGCGCGCATGGTAAGCTTGTCGTTTTGTGTCGAAAGATAATTGGCGCATATGCACGGCGCCGCAAAAGGATCGGCGCTTTTCAAAGTAATTTCACCACGGCTTTCAGGACGAACCTGACAGATCGTTCCGGCAAAACCGTAGCCGTCGTAAATGCCCGGTGGATCTTTCATGAAAGGAACACGCAAGCCATTCTGCGCCGGGACGCCTGGGAAGAAATGCACTTGCAAATCTGGATACTCCATCTCCGCCCGCGAGCGAATAAAGGCTCCCCCTTCCAGGGGCATGGCGGTCGCCTTGCCTTGCCCGGTCAACATCGCTTGCAGCACCGCAAGGAACGACCGATCAACACGGCGGAGATCGTAAAGCGAATCGGGCTTTTCGCTGGCATGAACAATGCGGATCGTCAGATGATCCTGCAGGTTGCGACCGACAGATGGGCGATTGGCGACAACCTTTATGCCATGCTTGCGCAAATCCTCTGCATCGCCAATGCCCGAATGCATCAAGGCGGTCGGTGATGTGATGGCGCCGCACGACAGCACGATCTCGCGACTTGAATCGATACGATGAATACTGCCGCCGGATTTGACTTCGATAGCGACAGCACGTCCTTTCTCGATGATCACGCGGGTAAGCTGCGCGCCTGTCAAAACCGTAAGATTCTTGCGTTCCCGCACAGGCTCCATGAATGCGCGAGCCGTGGACCAGCGCTCTCCATCACGTATCGTGAAATGATAACGTCCAAAGCCTTCTTGAACCGCGCCATTGAAATCAGGATTGGCCGTGTAGCCCGCTTGCTGACCTGCTTCGATCAGCGCATCGTAGAGTGCAAGTTTTGCTGGCGTACGGGTGACAGGCAACTCGCCGCCCGAACCATGATGGGCCTGCCGGTCCACAATTTCTTCATCGAGAAAATTTTCAGACCGCTGGAAGAACGGCAAAACTTTTTCATACGACCAGTCGCGCAGGCCCAGTTGCGCCCAATGATCATAATCGCCGCGATTGCCCCTGATATAAACCATGCCGTTGAGTTGTGATGATCCACCCAGGACACGCCCCCTTGGCCAGGGAATTTGCCTGTTGTTCAAATTGGGTTCCGGCTCGGTAAGATATGCCCAGTTGTGATAAGATTTGCGCATGAAGAAAGTTGCCATCAGCGGCACGCGCAACAATGGGTTCCAGTCGCGTTGCCCTGCTTCCACCAGCAACACCTCCGCAGCAGGATTTGCGGACAATCTGTTGGCGACGACACAGCCAGCCGAGCCACCGCCCACCACGATATAATCGTAACCCTTCTTCATTTTTTCTCCCGCATTTTACTCAGGCACCCAGCTGTATAAACGCAGCGCGACGTTCGGCAATCATGATGGTTGGCGCGTTGGTGTTGGCTCCGACACGGTTGGGCACCCCGGCTTCATGACGACTTTTCAATTACAATTTTTTCCAGCCGCTTGCCCGCAAGCCAGAGCCGGAGATTGTCTGCGAACATACTTGCATGTGTCGCCCCGGTTCCCTGTGAACCCGCTCCAGAGACGTGCGGCGTCAGGAGAAGGTTGTCGAGATTCCATAGCGCGTGTTCAAGCGGCACTGGCTCAATCGCTTGCACATCAAGTGCGGCCCCGGCGATGCGCCGTTCGCGCAAGGCGTCAATCAGCGCGTCTTCGTCGATCAATGATCCACGTGCGATATTGACGATGTAGGCGCGCGGCGGCATCGCATCGATAATTTCACGCGAGACGATCTTTTCGGTACTCTCGTCTGCAAGCGCTGCGACCATCACAAAGTCCGCCTTGCGGCAAGCCGCGCGCAATTCGCTGCGAGGCAGCAATGCATCGAAATGCGCAAGCGGCTTGGCAGAACGGCTAACGCCCGTTACCCGCATATCAAATGCTTTGGCCTTGCGTGCGATGTCCTGACCGATGGCGCCGGTGCCCACGATGACGAGATGCCGTCCGGCCAGATTTTCCACACCTGTCGAGAGATCATCGCGCGCCCAATCCCGTCGGGCGAAAGCCTGTTCCGAGCGGCGCACCTGACGCACAAGACCAAGCATCAGTGACATCGCATGCTCGGCGACAGCAAAGGCGCGCAATCCCGCCAGATTGGTGACGATGACGCCAGCAGGAAACCCGCTCGCCAGCGCCTTGTCTATGCCCGATGTGGTGAACTGGATCCATTTGAGCGCCCGGCCATGTTCACGAATAAGCCTTCCTGCCGCGATGTCATAAACCCTGTTGGCGGTGACCAAAATCTCCGCGCCTGGCAGTTTTCCCGGCAATTCCTCGGTCGAATGCGCGATTTCAAACTCAACTTGAGGAAAATTCCGCAAGGCATCACGAAATTCCTGCTCGTCGGTATAGGGACTG
>CAMDKB010000190.1 GCA_945901195.1 Rhizobium sp. Q54 | reverse complement strand
GCGTCGATGTTGCGGTCGGCGCCGGGTCCGCCCTGCACGGGAAGGCCCCATGGCTTGTTCAGCACCATCAGATGCGCGTCTTCGAACAAGGTGATCGACGACAGGAATTTCGCATCTGCGGGCGACGATGAAGACCGGCGCACGGTTGGGGCGCTGACATCGTCCAGTTGCAGCGGTGGCACGCGCACCTTGTTGCCCGGCGCAAGACGTGTCGAGCCTTCGGCGCGCTTGCCGTCCACCCGCACTTCGCCCTTGCGGACGATCTTGTTGAGATGGGAGAGCCCCAGTGCGGGAAAATGATGTTTGAACCAGCGATCGAGGCGCATGTTCGCCTCATCGTCACTCACTTCGATGGTTTGCACGGCGGAGGCCGTTTTGGCTTCGGTTTTCGTATTCATGTTAACGCCCTCACAAGCGCAAGGCCGAGTGCGAGAGCGGCTATCGAGAGGATGACGGATCCCAGGACGTAGGTGGAGGCGATCATCAATTGCCCACGCTCCCACAACAACATCGCGTCTAGCGAGAAGGCGGAGAAGGTGGTGAAACCACCGAGAATTCCGGTCGTCAGAAACAGGCGGGTATGCTGCGTCCAGTTCTCCCCGGCCTTGAAGGCCAGCCAGCCGGCGATCAGGCCCATGAGGAGGGAACCGGCAATATTGACGGTCAGCGTGCCCCAGGGAAAGTCGAGGCCGCACCAGCGGGCGCAGCCAGTGTTCACGCCGTGGCGCATGGCACCGCCGATGCCGGCGCCGAGAAATACGAGAAGATAGGCTATCATCGCCTTCCTATAGCGGGCGCAGGCCACGCCGTCATCAAATTAGCGTAACCGCATTGCAAAGCTTTCGTGGGGCAGCAATGATGCGGGACTTGGGAAGCCCGGTTCCGGGAAAACAGGAGGTGCGTATGGCAAAAGTTGAAATTCTGGGCATGGCCTTGAGCAATTACGTCTGGTCGGCCCGCATTGGATGTGCGGAAAAAGGTGTTGAACACGAACTGGTCAATGCCCGTCCTCATTCGCCCGAAATCAACGCCATTCACCCACTGGGTAAAATGCCCGCGATGAAACATGGCGATGTCACATTATGCGAGTCCAAGGCAATCCTGAGTTATATCGACAAGGCATTTCCCGGTCCTGCTCTGGCGCCAAGCGATGCGGCAGGCGCGGCGAAAGTCGAGCAATGGGCGTCACTGATCAACACGTCTGTAGATCCCGCGATCATGCGTTCTTATGCGCTGGCCTATATTTTCCCTGGCACGCCAGATGGAAAGCCTGATCGCGCACGCGTCGATGCAGCTGTTCCCAATGTCGAGAAACAACTGGACATTCTTGAGAACGCGGTTGCTCCGACGGGTTATCTGGTGGGCAACAGCTTTACCATCGCAGACATGCTGCTGGTGCCGATCCTTGCTGTGGTCAGCCGCTTGCCGGAATCCTCGGCTGCGCTCGCCAAACGGCCCGCGTTGCAGAAATACCTGCAAACACATATCGCGCGCGACAGTGTGAAAAATACAGCGCCGCCACCGCCGCCGCCAAAGGCTTGAGGGATCTTCGCTGATCCATGCACAGGGCTCATCGCAAGGTGAGCCCTTTTTAAATTGCTTCGGCGGTGCAATCAATTTGAAGAAGAAATGCGTTTACGCCCATTAGGATTCCCGCAACCATCGCGATTCCGCATCGCTTAACCCTGAGATGCGTTAACCTCTGGCTGTTCACTGGTTGGAAACCCGCATGACCCCAATGTTAACGCCATAAATCAAGGCCACAAGGCCAAGGGGAAAGGGCGTTAATCATGTCTAACTGCGATGAAGCGATGACCAAACATTTTGATGGCGGACGTGCTGCTATCGTTGGCCTGATCAACAAGGTGGAAGTGACTGCTGCCGATATCAAAAAGTTGCGCCGTGACATTCTTGGCGAAACCGCCGTCGGTCGGGAAGAGGCCGAAGCCCTGTTTGCGCTGGAACGCACCGGAAACGTGAAATGCGCCGACTGGACCGCTTTTTTTGTCGAAGCCATCACCGACCACGTTGTATGGCAGGTTCGTCCCACTGGCGTCGTCAACACACCCCAGGCCGAATGGCTCATTGGCCAGGTGGATAGTGTCAAGAGCATGAATGCGCTGGCTGTTCTGGTCAACGTGATGGCCGAGGCCCAACGCGTGCCGATGTGGCTGGCCGCTGCTGCCCGCGGCCGTGTCACTGCAGGTTGGCCCGGCGTAAGCGAAGCGCTGGCTACCGCCCGTCAGGAACTGGCCCAAGCCGCCTGAACCCGGGCAATCACCTACATTTCATAGCCTGTAAACACCGGAAGAGTGATCTGATGCGTAGATATAATATCCCCACCCTGGCCAGCAAAACCGTGATGCGCGGCCAGATTTTATCTGAGGATGTCGCCTTCCTCCGGGAGAATTTATTCAACGGAGAAGAGGTTTGGCCGCCATAAGCGCGTGCACTCTTCGATCTCTTGCAAAAACGATTGCCCGCGTGTGAAGAATGGAACGCATTTATCGTCGAGGCCATTTCCGGCTACATCGTTGACGAACTCGAGCCCAAGGGCGCTCTGGATGAGAAAAACGCCAGCTTTCTGGCTGCCATGTTGCGCCGGGGCGAAGAGGGCTGGAACGAGACCGATCTCGAGATTTTGGTGACTGTGATGGAAAAGGCGGGTTTGGCACCCGTTTCGCTTCAGCAGTTTACGCTGGAGGTCTCCCAGAAAGTGAGTCGGGGACTCAGGCCTGCTCTGGAAGAACGTGTTGCGATCCGTTCGCACGCCCGCGAAAATGTCCACCATTTTGGACGCGGTGAGCAGGATGACGCAGCGCAGGCACAGCGGCGTTTTGCAGCCGCCTGAGTTGGCGGCAACAGGCCCCGGATGTTGATGCCTTCGCCGTAAGGCCTATGGACGGGGCCTTTGGTGGGCCATATGACTTGTCGGCAGCCAGTGCGCCGGGGATTCCGTTCCCGCCGGCGCCGGTTTCTTCGCCGGGGTCCTGATGTTCAAGAAAATCCTGATCGCCAATCGCGGCGAAATTGCTTGCCGCGTCATGAAAACAGCTGCGCGCATGGGCATTGCCACGGTCGCGGTCTATTCCGATGCGGATCGTGACGCCATGCATGTGAGCATGGCCGATGAAGCGGTCCACATTGGCGCTGCGCCAGCGGCCGAATCCTATCTCGTGATCGACAAGATTATCGCCGCCTGCAAACAGACCGGCGCTGAAGCTGTTCATCCCGGTTATGGCTTTTGTCCGAACGTGAAGCCTTTGCGTTGGCTTTGAAGGAAAATGGCATCGTATTCATTGGCCCCAATCCGCATGCGATTGCGGCGATGGGAGACAAGATCGAATCCAAGAAGGCCGCGGCTGCTGCCAATGTCTCGACAGTCCCTGGATTTCTCGGGGTTATTGAAGACGCCGGGCACGCGGTAAAAATCGCCGATGAAATCGGCTATCCTGTCATGATCAAGGCTTCGGCTGGCGGCGGCGGCAAGGGCATGCGCGTCGCCAATTCGCGCGATGAAGTCGCTGAGGGGTTTGACCGTGGGAAGTCGGAGGCGAAATCGTCATTTGGTGATGACCGCGTCTTCATCGAGAAATTCATCGTCAATCCACGCCATATCGAAATTCAGGTGCTGGGCGACAAGCATGGCAATGTCATCTTTCTCGGTGAACGCGAATGTTCGATCCAGCGCCGCAATCAAAAAGTCATAGAGGAAGCGCCGTCGCCTCTTCTGGACGAGGAAACCCGGCGCAAGATGGGCGCTCAGGCGGTCGCGCTGGCGAAGGCCGTCAATTATGACAGCGCTGGCACTGTCGAATTTGTTGCCGGACAGGATAAGAGTTTCTTCTTTCTGGAAATGAATACGCGTTTGCAGGTTGAGCATCCCGTGACCGAATTGATAACGGGTATCGATCTGGTGGAGCAGATGATCCGGGTTGCTGCGGGCGAACCGCTGGCCATCAAGCAAAGCGATGTGCATCTGCGCGGATGGGCAGTGGAGAGCCGCATCTATGCAGAAGATCCATTCCGCAATTTCCTGCCCTCAACAGGCCGTCTGGTCAAATATCGCCCGCCCGCCGAAGGCCATGTCGATGGCGTGACAGTGCGCAACGATACCGGCGTATGTGAGGGTGGCGAAATCTCGATCTTTTATGATCCGATGATCGCCAAACTTGTAACTCACGCAGGCGATCGCGCCACGGCCATCGAAGCACAGGCGCGCGCGCTCGATGAATTTTATATCGATGGCATCAGGCACAACATTCCTTTCCTGTCGTCACTGATGCAGCATGAACGTTGGAAGGCCACCCAATTGTCGACCAGTTTCATCGCTGACGAATATCCCAACGGATTTCAGCCCCTGATTGCGCAGGGCGAATCGGCGCATGTTCTTGCGTCAGTCGCTGCCGCGATTGATCATGTGCACAATGAACGCAAACGCCAGATATCCGGCCAGATGCGCACGCAACGCATGGTCAATTTTCTGCGTGAACGCGCGGTCATGCTGGGGGACGTTCGTCACGATGTCGTCATCGATGATGGGGATGGAGGGTTGCTTGTGCGCTTCGAGGACAATAGCGCCCACGCGCACAGGCTCGTGTCTGACTGGTCTCCGGGTGAGCCGGTCTGGCGTGGCAGGGTCGATGAAGATGCGGTGGCAGTGCATGTCCGTCCGATTCTCAACGGGTTTGCCTTGGCCTGGCGCGGCGTTTCTGTTGACGTGCGGGTTTACACCCGCCGCGAGGCAGAACTGGCCGCGTTGATGCCGGCAAAGAAGGTGGCTGATACGTCGAAGGTTTTGCTCTGCCCGATGCCCGGGCTCGTAAAAGCGCTGTTTGTCAGCCAGGGCCAGAAGGTGAGCGCCGGTGACGCGCTTTGCATCGTCGAAGCCATGAAGATGGAAAATGTCCTGCGCGCGGAACGCGATTTGACAATCGGGAAATTGCTGGCCGCAGAAGGCGACAGTCTGGCGGTTGACGCTGTAATCATGGAATTTGCGTAACAGGGCGTTGCGCCAGCGCTGGGTCTGCCCATAATCTCGGCATCAAACGGCTGGGGCAGCATGGTTTTAGGTTCGTACTTCCACCCAATGGGGCGCACGCGGCGGCCTGGTTTTCTGGTCGCGCTGCTTTTGTCTCTTGCTGCGGGGGTTGCGGGGTTGAACGTTTTGCGTTTTGGCGGCGCATATTCGCTGTTCGGCCTTGTGCTGTTCTGCCTGGCGCTATGGGTTCTGTTTTCGATCACGGTCAACCGTATTCGTGATGCACAGGCTTCGGCTGGATGGCTGTTGGGGCCGGTGCTGGTAACGGTGCTGTCCATGTATATCGCTGTCAGCATGGGTTATGTTGATTTCAGCAACATCATACTTCCCAGCGCAACACGCGCGGACAGGATCGTCGCGGCGCCATTCCGGCCATTTATCATGGTGATCTCTGCCTTTATTCCCTTCTTGATTGCAGCGTTGCTCTCGGCTCTTTTCTGGATGACCAGCTTTGTCGTGCTCGCAGTGCTTCCCTCGCGGGACGCGAGGCGATAAGAGGCTCCATGCCACTTTATTTCGCCTATGGCTCCAATATGGACACGGATGCGATGCGTGCGCGTTGCCCGCGCTCAAGCCAGCTGGGGCGCGCGCGTCTGGTGCGCCATCGCTTTGCGCTGATAACTGAGGGCTACGCGACGGTTGCTGCCGATCCGCGTGCTGTTGTGCACGGCGTGCTGTGGGACCTGGCGTTGTCAGATGTGCGCGCGCTTGATGCATACGAGAGCACGGGCAGTGGCCTTTACAGGAAGATCGTGCAGCCCGTCTTTCGCGAGGGTGGCGTATCATCTCGCGCGCTTGTTTATGTGGGTCGTGCAAGTGCGCCGGGCCGTCCGCTGCCGGGCTATATGGAGGGCGTGATCGCCGCTGCGCGTGCATGGGAATTGCCGACGGCCTATATCCGCGAACTCGAAGGTTTTCGTTCGGGTGTTGCACGCGGGACAGTGCACGCCGCGCAGGGTCGCGAACCGAAAGTGCGCGCGGCTGTGCGTGCCGAGCGCGATGAGGCGGGCAATGTGAAAGTCCGCGCACGGTTCGCTTCCCCCGAGGACCGCAAGCCATGAATGCGCCGGTTCATGAACGCATTGTCCGCGCGGTCGTGCGGGGGCGAGTGCAGGGCGTTGGCTATCGGGCCTGGACAGAACGGCAGGCGCTGGCGCGGGGGCTCTTTGGATGGGTGCGCAATCGCAGCGATGGATCGGTGGAGGCGGTCTTTGCTGGCGATGCTGACAACGTCGCGGCGATGGCGGAATCGCTGATGCGGGGACCCGCGAATTCGAGGGTATCGGGCATCGAAATTGTGGAGGCGGATGCTGTGGCTCTCAACGCGACCTTTGGTGCGCGTTTCGTGGTGTTGCCAAGTGTGTGAACTGGGTCAGGCGACCTGAACGTGTCCGGCCGTTTCTTCGGTTTCAGTTCCGGTTTCCTGCCATTGCAGCGTTGTAACGCGGCCATTGGATATCGTCAGCGCAAGCCGACCGTGCTTCAGTTCCAGAGCGCGTGTTCCAAAGATCTCGCCTCGCCAGCCTTTCAATGCCGCGACATCGGCATTGTCACTGCCTGCAATGGCCTCTAGATCGTCGACGGTTGCGATCATGCGCGCAGCAACGCCATGGCGTTCGCTGACTTGCCGCAGGAGCACTTTCAGCAATTCGACTGTCGCCGCGCCATTTCCGCTTCCGCGCCGCTCGCGTTCGATCTTGGGCAGTGTTTTGGGATCTTTTGAAAGGCCGCGTTCGACTGCCGCCAGAATTTCTGCACCCGCGCGCGAACGTTCCATGCCGCGCGGGAATGCGCGCAGATTTCCCAGAGCATCGGCATCGCGCGGCGCAGCCAGGGCCACTTCGATGAGCACATCGTCTTTCAGCACGCGCGACCGGGGCACATCGCGCGACTGTGCTTCCTGTTCGCGCCAGGCGGCAAGTTCCATCAGGACGGCGAGATCGCGCGGCTTGCGGGCGCGATTGCGATAGCGCTCCCAGGCGTTCAGCGGGTCCATTTCATAGGTCGCAGGCGACAAGAGTGTCGTCATCTCATCGGCCAGCCATGCATCGCGGTTGCTCTTTTCCAGTTTGCCGCGAAGGAAGCGATAGACATCGCGCAGATGGGTGACGTCGGCGAGGGCATATTCAATCTGAGCATCCGACAGCGGCCGCCGGGACCAATCGGTAAAGCGCGAGGATTTGTCGAGGCTATGCTTGCAGATCGAGGACACCAGTTCCTGGTAGGAGACCTGATCGCCAAAGCCGCAGACCATGGCCGCTACCTGCGTGTCGAACAGCGGGGCGGGAATGAGCCTGGCCTGATTCCAGATGATTTCCAGATCCTGTCGGGCCGCATGGAAGACTTTTTCCACCGCAGGATTGGCCATGAGCTCATAAAAAGGCTGCATGTCGAGATCGGGGGCCAATGTGTCGACGGCTACAGCTTCTTCATCCGACGCGAGCTGGATCACGCAGACCTTGGGCCAGAATGTTGTTTCCCGAAGGAATTCTGTGTCGACTGTAACGAACGGATGGAGGGCCAGCCGGACGCAAATCTCACGAAGCTGTTCGGATTCTGTAATTAGTCTCATATCGAAGGCCGGTATATCTGAAGCCCGGGCGCCGGGCGAGCCCCATAGGCGCAGATTCTGTGCGCTTTGCCCAGAGGCTGTAGCGCTACGGAAAAAATGACGATAGCTTCCACACAGCGAGGCTGCCGATGCGCAATCCTGATGACGAAAACTCGAGATTGTCCCGCAGGGCGGTCCTCACGGCGATTGCCGGGCTTTCCGCTTTTCCTGCGGGCGCGCAGCCCCGTACGAGCGAGCCGGCAGGCGCGGTGGATGTTCAGCTGATTCTGGCGGTGGATGCCTCAGGCTCGGTCAGCCAGCGGCGTTTCATGCTGCAACGGCAAGGTTATGTAGACGCTTTTCGCAATGCGCGAGTGATCAAGGCGATTCAATCGGGAATGGCGGGTTCAATCGCGGTTACCATGTATCAATGGACCGGGCCGCGCTTGCATGTACTTACTGTGCCCTGGCGGCGGGTGGGAGATGCCGCGTCCTGCGAGGCCCTGGCCAAAGTGATCGAAGATGCGCCGCGCGCGCTTTTTGGCGGCGGCACGTCGATCAGCGGGGCGATCGATTACGGAATGACATTGTTTCCCAAATGCCCGTTTCCGTCCTCACGCCTTGTGATCGATATTTCCGGCGACGGAGCGAATACGAGCGGGCGTCCGGTGACGCGCGCGCGGGATGAAGCTGTGGCGCAGGGCGTTGTGATCAACGGGTTGCCGATCCTTGCCGTCGAGGATTATCTCGACAAGCATTACGAGGACGAGGTGATTGGCGGTGCGGGCGCATTTATGATTGCGGCGCGGGATTTTGAATCCTTTGGCGAGGCTGTCGCG
>CAMDKB010000189.1 GCA_945901195.1 Rhizobium sp. Q54 | reverse complement strand
GTCCCCGGTTCTGAAAATAGACGATTTCATCCTGCGGCGGCGGGGGAATATCCTCGTAAAATGTCGGCGCGAAATTGGGCGGAGGCGCCAGTTGCGCACTTAGCCTGGCAAGCCTGCGCCGCGCATCGGCCGCATGAGGGCCATTGGGGTAGCGCTGCAAATAGGCCCAATAGGCATTGGGCGAATTGGACTGCGACGCACGGAACCAGGAAAGCGATTCACGCCGCGACGCCAGAAGGTTCCGCATATTGGGCGCATAGGGTGAATCGGGAAATGCGCTGACGAATTCCGCATATGCGGGAAGAGTATCGCGGCCCAGCGCGGCCTGATAGGCCTCTGGGGCCGGCATCTGGCGCAGCGGGCGCGTGCGCAAATTGTTCATCTGCTGTGCCGAAACAACTGGCGGCGGGGCGCCGGCCTTGCGCTCGAAGAAAGAGAACTTATCCGTGCAGGCCTCAGCTGCGTCCCATGGGATTTGCGCGCCCTGTGTGAGTTCGGACACGCGCAGGCGCACCCTATCAAAAACGTCCTTCAAGGGCAGACCGGCTTCGCGCATGATTTCCGCCAGCGCCTGCGCATAAGGCCCATACGGAGCAGGCGGCGCGGCTGCAACAGCGCCCGGCTGCGTATTCATGGCGACCAGCATGCAGGGCCCCGGCAGCATCATGGCAAGTCCGGGCGCAAGTGGCTGGCCCTCTTTTGCGAAGGGCGATGGGTAGGCCAGATCGAAGGTCAGAATGTTCACATTGCCTGGAATAGACGCCAGTGCATTGGTCAGATCAAAGAGCCGGATACCATGCTGGGGCACGTCGGTGTCACGAAGAACGGCAACGCCAGGCGGGATCAGATAGTTTTCGCCTTCAACCTGCACCCCGTAACCAGAAAGATAGACGGTCGCTACAGTGCCCGGACCGGCTGCCTGCACCTTCTGAAGGAATTCCTGAAAGGCCGTGCGCATGGTGTTGGCGTCGAGATTTCGCGCGCCGGCAACATCGAACCCTGCTGCAGTCAATGTTTGGGCAATCAATCCGGCGTCATTGGCTGCAGTCGCCAAAGGCGAGCCTTCGTAATCGTCGTTTCCAATAACAAATGCGAAACGGGCCTGCTTCTGTTGCGCGACGGCTCCTGTCATCAATCCGCACGTCAGTGTCAGCGCAGCCACCATAGCCAAAAACAATCGAGTGAACTGAAACATACTACCTCCCGTAATCGTCGGCTCGGAGCGCTTGCAAAGCCAGCTATCGCAACCTACAGCAAAAAATGGAGAAAGAAAGGCAAACGTTGTTTGAACACAGAAACATGCATTGAGTTGTCCGACGGCATCGCAGCCTACGGCCGTTACTTCTGACTTGTGAGCCGCGCGACCTCGGTGCGCAGCACCGGCAACACGTCCGATTCAAACCACGGGTTTCGCTTCAACCAGCCGGTATTGCGCCACGAGGGATGGGGAAGCGGAATAACGCGAGGGGTCGCGGCCCTGTATTCGGGCCAGTTCTTTACAATTTCGGTCAAGCTGGACTTGCGCTGATCCTGGAGGCCAAGTCGCTGGAAATGATAGTCGCGCGCATAATTTCCGATGACAAGTATCGTCTCTATATTCGGCAGTGCCGCCATAATCTTGTCATGCCATGCCCGGCGGCATTCGATACGGGGCGGCAGATCGGACTTGCGGACGTCAAGGCCGGGAAAACATAATCCCATGGGGACTATGGCGACGCGTGTTGAATCATAGAAGACATCATCCCCTATTCCCATCCACGCGCGCAACCGGTCGCCCGAGGGATCTGTGAATGGCTTGCCACTTGCGTGAACGCGGGTTCCCGGCGCCTGACCGGCAATCAGAAGCCTCGCGCTGGACGAGACACGCAACACCGGCCGCGGTTCATGTGGAAGAGGAGCAGCAACGGGTGTTTCCACGCAAATCCGGCAGGCGTTTATATCGGCAACGAGTGCGGCGAGCGCGGTCTCAGAGTTCAATGATCTTGCCATCTTCAACAATGATCAGGCCTTTTTCGGCCATTTGCGAGGTCAGTTCCAACGCTGATCGGCCCATATGCGTGACCGCGATATTGCGGGCGTGCAATTTGTCCAGGTTGGATTCCAGCGTTGGCCAATCGATATGATTGGGTATGGGGCGCAGGCCAGAATAACACTCCACTATAAAAAGGTCGGCGTCCTGCGCAAGCAGAGGCAAATTCGGCACCCAGCTTGTGTCGCCAGAATAAGCAAAGAGTTTTTTTCCGTCGCCCACCCGAAGGCCCGTTGCCGGTGCGCCGGAGGGATGACGAACCAGCATCGGCTGCACTTCAAAACCCGCAATTGAACGCGACGTACCCGGCTCGATTTCGACGACAGACCACGGAAACGCCCACCGGTTACCGGTCATACCTGGGAAAAGAACCTCGCACGCCATTTCGAGCCGCGTGTGAAGACCCGGCGGACCTGCTATCACCAGCGGCGCGCGCCGCTCGGCGACAAACTGGCTTTCCAACAGCAGAAACGGCAGGCCGCCGAAATGGTCGCCATGCAAATGTGAAATCACGACACCGCCGATGTCCAGCGTGGACATTCCCAGCCGGTTCAGACCGACCAGCGCAGTGGAACCGAAGTCCACCAGCAAAGCGCCCGCATGACTGTCCAGGCGGAAACACGTGTTGCCGCGCCCGCCCGTCCCAAATGCATCGCCACTTCCGACGATCGTAACTTTCATGCCTCAACTTTCAGTTTCATAGAACACCTGCAATTCCTGCAGTCAATAATCACCGCAGCATTGCTTGCATTGACGCCACAATCAGGCCTGTGCGCTCGGGCGCGCGGACACATCACGATGCCAGCGCAGTACATTGGCAAATGCCGGGGGACACTCAAGCCGGCTGACCTTCATGAAATCCACCGCAACCAGAGCCGTAATGTCGGCAACCGAGAACGCATCCCCCGCCAGGAACTGACGGTTACCAAGTTCCGGGTCCAGCTTTTCCAGAAACGCCACCGCGCGACTTCGCGATGTCTGGGCCAACTCGGAAATCTGCGGCTTTTCAAGTTCCTTCATCGCCGGATGCGAATGCCGGAAGGCATTGGCGACATGACGAAAGAATTCATGTTCGACAAGCCGGTTCCACATTTCGACACGGGCAATCTCGAGCGGACTTTTACCGAAAAGCGCCGGCGCTGGCTGTACCGCTTCAAAATACCTGCATATGGCAATGCTCTCGGTGATGATGACGCCATCGTCAAGCTCAAGCGCTGGAAGCAGGCCGAACGGGTTTACGCGCGCAAAAGGTCCTTCCAGATGCTCCTTCGCGATTATGTCGATCTGTTCGGTGGGAACAGTGATCCCTTTTTCAGCGAGGAATACTCTAACGCGGCGCGGGTTCGGCGCCCGCTGAGAATCATAAAGTTTCATACCTCGGCTACTCCCGCTGAATTACCTCACCGCAAACGAGCTTGCCCCCAAGGCTCGATGCACCCCTCCGGCTTCTAAGCACCCCTCCCGCCTAGAAGCACTCTCCGGCCTGGCAGTTCCCTCTCCAGATCGGCAGTGAAGCTGTGCCGCAACAAATCGTACGGCCTCCGTTCAGGGCATAACCCTTTCCGACGCCTGGACAAAATCGTTCAACACGGCACCCACGGCGGTTCCAATTCAGGAATGCCGTAATCTGACCTATGCAATTGACGTCCAAGAAAACTTCTGGTTTGAAGCGGTGGACCTTATCCCTATCGGGCAGGACAACCCCAAGCCAGTATTTCAGTCTGTGCGCCTTAGCACATCACGACGATTCGGCGCCGAATTAGGCGCGATTGTCAGTTCCCCGTTAAGGTTTTTAATTCATTGTCGGCCGGTCAGGAGCTTGTGCCCTGATGTTTGACGATGCGTTGGAAAGATGAGTGGAGTTACCGCAGAAATGATTGAGCGCGGGCGGGGGAACGACCCGCGCGCGATAGCTTTGCGGCGACAATCGGCCTCGCGGCTCCGCGACGCCCGTGAAAAGCTGACGTCTTCAGGTTCAGGCCACCGCGCTTTTGACGTTGAGTTGCTGGACGAATTTGCCCGCGCACGTCAGATTTCCGCACCGGCAGCGCTTGCGCTGGCCATGGTCATTTCCATCATATCGGTCTTTTGGGCGCCGTTTCCCTACGTATTGCTCTGGTTTACGCTGGTCGCATCCGGGGCATTGCTGAGTTACGGCTTTGCCGGCAATTACCTGAAGTTGCCAGACCAGATGCCTCCGATCATGCTTTGGCAGCAAAAATTCGCTGCGGCCGAGGCCATTCAAGGCGCGGGCTGGGCCCTGATCGTTGTCCTTCTCAGCAATGCGTCGGATCCGGTCGCGACTGTGTTCGTGATCATGGTGCTGCTCCTGGCGGCAGCGATGAACACGATGATGTCGGCGACTGTTCCGGCTGCGGTCTACGCAGGGCTTGTGCCGATCACGCTAGGCATCACCTGGTATATGTTTGCGACCAATCAGTCGGCCACAATGCCGCTGACCATACTGGCCGCTATCACTCTGATTTGCCTGATCGTCTTGGCCAAGAGGCTGTACTCGAACTCTGTCGCGGCCATGCTGCTGCGCAAGGAAAAAGACCTGCTCATTGCCGAATTGGAACAGGCCAAGGCGAGTTCAGACGAAGCTCGTTTGCGGGCGGAAGAAGCCAGCCTCGCCAAGTCGCGCTTTCTTGCCACGATGAGTCACGAATTGCGCACGCCGCTCAACGCTATTCTGGGCTTTTCGGAAGTGATGAAGGGCGAGCTTTTTGGGCCGCATTCCGTGCCGTCCTACAAGAATTACTCGGTCGACATTCACAACAGCGGCGAACATCTGTTGATGCTCATCAACGAGATCCTCGATCTGTCGCGCGTGGAAGCAGGTCGTTACGAACTTAAGGAAGAATCAGTCTCGCTTCCTGGCGTTGTGGAAGATTGTACGCATCTTCTGAGCCTGCGCGCCAAAAAGCGTGAGATCCGCATGGTCGAGCAGGTGGAAGACGGCTTGCCACGAATCTGGGCGGACGAGCGCGCGATGCGGCAGGTCACGCTGAACCTGCTGACAAACGCGATCAAATTTACCCCACAGGGCGGAACCATCACGATCAAGGTCGGATGGACGGGAACCGGGGGCCAGTACGTCTCTATCCGCGATACCGGTCCGGGCATTCCACCCGAAGAAATCCCTATTGTCCTGTCCTCGTTCGGCCGCGGGACCATGGCGCAAAAAAACGCGGATGAAGGCTCCGGACTTGGCCTGCCGATCGTGAAGGGCCTCGTGGAAATGCACGGCGGCACATTCACCCTCAAATCCGAAGTCAGGGTGGGAACAGAAGTGATTTTCATCCTGCCGCCTCAGCGTGTGATGGACACATTGCCACAAATGGTAGATGCCGAGGACGAAACTCCGGGAGCCCCGGACCAACCCCTGCCTGAAAGCCCCGCTGGCCTTTCGAAAATCGAGAATGTCAGAGAACGTATGGGCTTGCGGCGGCGGCCGGCGGCCTGAACTCGCGCCATATTGCCCACCAATTTCCCATGATAAGCTGACGGTGGCCGGTCTGTACCAGACGCGGTCTGTCGGAGTTTTCATGAAAATCCATCGCACGACCAAAGTCCGTCGCCCCAGCCTGATGGTCATGGCCGCCGCAGTGGCGCTCTTTCAGATCTGCGCGACCGCGGATGCACAACAGCCGGGCGCTGGCGGCCGTCAGAGGCAAGGCCGGCCCGAAGCGGTGACTCCCGGGCCAGCTACCCCTCCTGCCGATGGAGCCGAGGCCCGCCCGAATGCGCCGGGAGCTTTACCGCCCGACAAGACCACGTCGCACACGCTGCGGCTTGGGGCTAACGAACTCGCCTTCAACGCGACAGCCGGAACTATCCCGCTGTTTAACGAACAGACTGGCGCA
The DNA here is from genome assembly GCA_945901195.1 of Rhizobium sp. Q54. GTDB lineage: Bacteria > Pseudomonadota > Alphaproteobacteria > Rhizobiales > Beijerinckiaceae > Terripilifer. The sequence goes on along the minus strand of CAMDKB010000189.1, from coordinate 2,619 downwards.
GTCACTGTTCGTATTGCCTATATCGCTTTCAAAAGGACCGATGGAGCCACGGGACCGCGACCTGTAACCTTCGTGTGGAATGGCGGGCCCGGATATGTGTCGGCCTGGCTCAATCTGGGCGCAATCGGACCGTGGCGGCTGGATATGGCGGGCGCAGCGACGCGCCCGTCCGCCTCCCCCATACCGGGGGATAATCAAGAATCCTGGCTCGATTTTACCGATCTCGTGTTTATCGACCCACCAGGCACCGGGTTTGGCACAATCCCCGGCGGAGATGATGCGCGCAAATTCCTGTGGAGCGTAAACGGGGACATTTCGGCGCTTGCCAGTACTGTTCGCCGCTGGCTTGTCGACAACGGGCGCATGAGTTCGCGCAAATATCTGGTCGGTGAAAGTTATGGCGGCTTTCGCGCGCCCAAGGTCGCGCACAGACTGCAAACGACCGAGGGTGTTGGGATTGACGGTATCGTGATGGTTTCACCGGTGCTCGACTTCGGACGGTTTCGTTCGAACGGGGTTCTGTCTCACGTCGCGCGCCTGCCCTCCTACGCAGCCACGGCGCGCGAGAAAAAAGCGCCGGTATCGCCTGCCGATCTTGTCGACGTAGAAGCCTATGCGCAGGGCGAATTCCTGTCGGACCTGATGAAAGGCCTGAAAGATCGGAACGCTGTCGCAAAACTTGCCGAGAAAGTGACCGGCTTGACCGGACTTCCAAGACCGATAGTTGAGCGTTTTGCGGGCCGTGTGCCCATGAACGTATTCGTGCGCGAAATCCACCGGGCAGAGGGGCGGATTGCCTCAATGTATGACGGCAGCGAAACGGGCCTCGATCCCAATCCACAATCGCAAGGCAGCGAAGCTGATGATCAACTGCTGCGCGGCCTGCAGGCGCCGCTCACATCAACCATGGTTGGCATCTACCAGGACAAGCTGCAGTGGATGGCCTCCAACAGCCGTTACCTGTTCCAGAACGAGGCTGCCGGGCGGCAATGGGATTATGGCAATCGCAATGCCGAGGCGACGAGAGACCTGGCCGCTGCAATGGCGCTGGACAGCTCAATGCATGTTCTGGTCGCTCACGGCCTGACCGATCTCGTGACGCCATATTTTGAAACCAAGATGGTGCTGGACCAGATGCCTCCCATCGGGGACCCCAGTCGCATGAAATTTCAGCTCTATTCGGGCGGGCATATGTTCTATTCGCGCGAGGCTTCGCGCAAGGCGTTCGCTGCTGACGCCAGAGAGATGATGTCTCCGCGATAAATTTCGCATTCTTACCAAAAAACGCCGACGGCTGACATTTTCCCGCGATTCAGTTATCTAAGGTGCGGTCGGATATTTCTCAGGATTGGACGGCATATGATGGGCAGACGCAACTTTCTTATGGGCACAGCCAGTTTAATTGCATTTGCGCCAGCGTTACCGGCCTATGCAGCAGCGCCAAAGGCGTGGGACCGCAAATCTTCGCCCCCTCTCACCAATGCCGAAGCCTTCTTCAAATGGGCTGTCGATGAACGTGGCGAAGACATGAAATATCTTCGTATGCGCTGGGCGCGTTACGGCGCCGTTGTCGCCAACAAAGACGTGCTGGATGACCGTAACAAGCGCGCCTTCCTCATGGCGCCGCGCGAGCATTTCGTGTTGCCGAAAAACCTTTCGCGCGCCTACGAACATGCCTTTCTTGACATCGACTATGGTGTCACGATTTCCGGCCCGCACATCGTCTCGCGGATGACGCAGGTGATCGATGTGAAGGAAGGCGACAAGGTACTCGAAATCGGCACGGGCTCCGGCTACCAAGCGTCCTATCTGGCTTATTTGACAGACAAGGTCTGGACCATCGAGATCATCAAGCCGCTGGCCGAGCGCACGCGCGCGACTTACGACAAGCTGATCGGTGAGGGCTACACCGAATTCAAGAATATCCAGAGCAAGAACGCCGACGGCTATTACGGCTGGGAAGAAGCTGGCCCGTTCGACAAGATTATCGTGACCTGTGGCATTGATCATATTCCGCCGCCGCTGCTGCAACAACTGAAGGTGGGCGGCACAATCATCATTCCCGTGGGGCCGCCCGGCGCCCAGCGCGTGCTGAAAGTCATCAAGGAAAAAGGGCCTGACGGCGAAATCAAGGTCACGCGTTCGGATATCTATGGCGGTCGCATAGTGCCGTTCGTGCCTTTCACAAAAATGGAAGGCGACGAGATCAAGGGAACGCATAACAAGTGACGCAGCCTTCAGCCGTTGCCGGCGGATTCGGCGAACGCGGGTCGCTGGCGCTCTATTGCGCTGTCGGCCTGATCGCAGGCGCTGTGATTGCACTGCAGATTTCCATCATGCGCATCTTTGCCGTGGGCAGCTGGGCGCATTTTGGTTCGCTGGTGGTGAGCCTTGCCATGCTCGGCTTCGGGCTTACCAGCGCGGTTATGTGCATATCAACAAAATGGTTTGACCAGCATTGGCGATGGCTCTCTACGCTTGCGCTGATGCTATTCGGGCCGCTGGCGGTGGCTTCCAACCTCGTCGCGCAGCAATTTCCGTTCAACGCGATCTTCCTTATTTCCGACCCCGTTCAGAAGTGGCGGCTGGCGCTGAATTTCGTGCTTTATCTGACGCCCT
>CAMDKB010000188.1 GCA_945901195.1 Rhizobium sp. Q54 | reverse complement strand
TGAGCGGTTCGGGTCATTGTTCTATCTTCGTTTTTTTACGGATGGACTTTAACGCGGCCTGAACAGAAAGGATGCATCAAATTGTGCATTGCAGCAAGATTTTTTTGTGCGCTGCACTGAGCAAATTGCCACATGAGAGTTCACTCAACTGCAAAGGCACACGACTCACCGCCGAATCGCGGGAATTATGCACATTTTGCCCGATTCTTGAACAATTTCGTGATTCGTCGCCCGGCAGGATCCTGCTGCATTACAATAAGCTGATGCAGCCGCAAGCTTGGGTCGTCTTTGACTTTCATCACTTCCTGTTCGAATTTATCGCGAATGCACGGGGCGCTGCCGAGGTTTCGCAAAAGTCTGACTTGCAATTTCCCCACTGCCGCGCGAATAATTCGTCTCCGTAATGAATCCACTTCGCCAGACAGATCGCATGCCATGAGTCTCGATCTTCGTCCCGCCTCCGCGCTGCAGTTTCTGCTTGGGATTTCCCTCTCTCTTGTAAGGGAAACAAAGCCGGAGGGTCTTGCAGACCTTTCGATGCGCCAGACGTCGATATTGTTGATCGTCTACCTTGAGCCGCCTCCACATACAGTACGTGGACTCGCAGCCAAACTGGGGGTCACCAAACCGGTTATTACCCGTGCGCTCGATTCCATGGGAAAGGCCGGTCTGCTGTCCCGCCGTCGCGACGACGTAGACAAGCGCAACGTGATCATCCAGCGAACCGTAAAGGGCGCTCTCTATATTGAGAAAATCGCAGATATGGTCTCGCTGAAAGCCAAACAATTGCAGAGTGGATCTACTCATCCATGACGACACAATTTGACAGGCGCGTAACACCGGCGCGACCCGATATGGCGGCGGCGCAGTTGAAAGGACTGGTCGACGCGCCAAGATTTGTCGAAGGTGTCCACGAAGAAGTCGTGGTCGAGATTGCGGACCTGCGCAGCAGGCCAACGCTCGATGCTCCACTCGATTCACAGGCCCTGCGCGGCGAACGTTTCACGGTCTACGAAATCGAGGAAGGCTGGGCCTGGGGTCAACTCGAACGGGATTCCTATGTCGGTTTTCTGCCGGCAGCAGCGCTGGCGCCGGAACGCAACGCGCCCACCCATCGCGTGGCTGTTTTGCGCACGTTTCTTTATCCGGGCACATCAATGAAATTGCCGGTGGAACAGGCATTGCCATTGAATGGCCAACTCGCAGTCAGCGAAATGATCGGCGACTTTGCGCGAATAGGGGAGGAAGGGTTTGTCTGGGCCGGACACCTTGCGCCATTGCGATCGTGCGCGCAGGATTTTGTCAGTGTCGCGGAGCAATTTACGGGTCTGCCGTATTTGTGGGGCGGCAAGACAGCACTGGGACTGGATTGCTCGGGACTGGTACAGACATCTCTCGCAGCCGCAGGCATTCATGCGCCGCGCGATACGGACATGCAGGAAAACTCGATGGGCCATGCCATTTCTTTGGACAGCCCCCTTCAGCGCGGGGATCTGATCTTCTGGAAAGGGCATGTCGGCATCATGCGCGACGCTGAAAATTTACTGCACGCCAATGGGTTTCACATGCTGGTGGCAAGTGAGCCTCTGACCGTCGCGGCTAGCCGTATTGCATCAAACTCTTTCGGGAAAATAACCAGTATCCGCCGGTTGAATTCACTGAACGCCTGATCAGCGGTAACCCGTCGAAGGACACGTACGCAGCGGTTGCCAAACCAGCTGACCATTTCGATAAACCTGTTCGCGACTGACATAACAATTTTGCGGGACATACACGGTGGAGCCATTTTCAAAATAGGCTCCCGGTCCATAGGGCTGATAATTCGGATGTACAGCGCCGGGCGCGTACCCGTGCCGACCCTGACTCAGCGCAGCACTGGTGAGGCCCAGCACTAACGCTGCCGCAACAGTGACACGTAAACCAGCGCTAATTGAATTGTTGATCACGCGATGCTCCTTCTCAGCCTGCTCAACGATAATCGTCGAACGGACATGTCACCAGTGGCCGCCATACGAGTTGGCCACCTTCAAGCCTTTGTTCGCGGCTTGCGTAGCACTGGCGGGGTACGCTCACGCTGCGCCCGCCTTCGGTGTAAGTGCCGGGGCCATAAGTTTGGGCATCAGGATTGGCAGACCGGTAACGGGGCTGCTCATAATAGCCATTTTGCGCAAAGGCTGCGCTGACGGTCACGCCAAGGGTGACAATTGCCATTGAAATCTTGGTTGCTTTTATCATCCTGACGACCTTTCAGTTTAACGGTGATGGTCAAGCCCCACTGTCTCAATTACCCGGATTTCACATTCAACGCATAAGAACGGGTTTTGTTCATTGGGCCAAATCAAAAGGCCGTGCGCTGGCGTATCGCCGCAGACAAGGTCCCATCGTCGAGATAATCGAGTTCGCCGCCCACAGGTACGCCATGGGCCAAACGTGTGATCTTCGACCCGGTATGGGAAAGCACATCGGTGATATAATGCGCTGTCGTCTGACCATCCACTGTGGCATTGACGGCAAGAATGACTTCCCGAATGCCCTGCGCGCCGACACGCTGCACCAGCGAAGCTATATTGAGATCGTCGGGGCCGACCCCATCCAGCGGAGATAACGTGCCGCCCAGCACATGATAACGCGCGCGGATCGCGCCTGCGCGCTCCAGCGCCCAGAGGTCGGCAACAGTTTCCACAACAACGAGAATCGCCGGATCACGCGCGCCATCACGGCAGATCGTGCAGGGATCGCTCGTGTCGATATTGCCGCAGTCGCTGCAAACAAGAATGCGCTCGCGGGCGATCTGCATCGCATCGGCCAATGGCCCCAGCAATTCCTCACGCTTGCGAAGAAGATGCAGCGCCACACGCCGCGCCGAGCGCGGCCCGAGACCGGGCAATCGCGCCAGCAGCTGGATCAGGCGCTCGATTTCGGGACCTGCGATACGTTCAGCCATGGGAAGTGCTTATCCGAGAAACGGCGAGCAAATTGAGTTTCAATGGAGGCGAAACTCAAAGTCCTTTTTCTGCAACACCGTTAAAACGGCAGCTTCATGCCGGGCGGCAATGGCAGTCCGGCAGTCATGTCCTTCATCCTGGACTCCATGACGCCTTCGGCTTGCTTGCGTGCGTCTTCGTGCGCGGCAAGGATCAAATCTTCGAGAATTTCCTTCTCGTCTTCCTTCAGCAGAGACGGGTCAATGGCGACACCCTTCATCCCGCCCTTGGCGGTGAGCGTGATTTTCACCATGCCGCCGCCGGACTGGCCTTCGACAAGAGTCGTTTCCATCTCGGCCTGCATGTCCTGCATGCGGGCCTGCATTTCCTGAGCTTTCTTCATGATGCCCATAATGTCTTTCATGACCGCCTCGCTTGTCTGAATTCAAAAGTCTTTATCATCATCTTCGTCCGAGAGCGGCGCGTCGTCATAGGCGACATCCTCACTGACAGTCGGCCCTGCCGCCGCAGCCGCCGGTTCGACAATGGCCTCGGGCTTGCGCACGGCGACAATCTGCGCGCCGGGAAAATGTTCGAGCACAGAACGGACGAGCGGATCGGCGCGCACGCCTACCATTTCTTCATCCACTCGCGCCTGCTTCTGCTGCTGCAGTGTCGGCGCACCCTCGGCGGACGATATCGTCACCATCCAGCGCTGGCCGGTCCATTCCTGCAGGCGGCGCATAAGGTTGGCGGCCAGTTGCGGCGATGCGCCTGCGACCGGCGAAAATTCAATCGAACCCTGCTCGAAACGCACAAGCCGCACGTCGCGTTCCAGCGCCATGCGCAGTTGAATGTCGCGATTGACCTGGGCCAGTGCGACGAGGTCTTCAAAGCGCGCAAGCTGAACGCGGGGGGCCGTGCTTTCCTGAATACGGGCCTGTGGCGCTTGCTGGGGTGCAGCGCGCGCGGCTGCGAGCATGGGCCGGGCAACAGCTTGGGCTGAAGCTCCGCCACCGCTCATGCCACTGCCACCTGACGGGCCAGGAGCAGCGCCCCCATCGGTCATCCGCATTTCGCGAAGGCGGCGCAATGCATCTTCGGGCGTCGGCAGATCGGCGGCATATGCAAGGCGCACTAGCACCATGTCCGCGGCCGCCAGTGGACGCGGCGAGGATTTCACATCCGTGAGCCCTTTGGTGACAATCTGCCAGGCGCGGGTCAGCGTCTGCATCGATAGCGCCGAGGCAAAAGCCGGGCCGCGGGTGCGCTCATCCTGTGTCACAGAGGCATCAAAGCGCATGTCGGGAGCGACCTTGAGGCGCGTCACGAAATGCACAAATTCGGCGAAGTCCGTCAGCACCAGCGCGGGATCGGCGCCCTGGTCGTATTGTTCTTTCAGATTGGCGAGTGCGGTCGCGACATCGCCTTTCATGACGGCTTCAAAGAGATCGATGATGCGGCCACGGTCGCCGGTGCCGAGCATGGCGCGGATCGCCTTGGCATTCACCGCGTCAACTCCGGCGCTGGAGCCGTAGGCAATCGCCTGATCGAGCAGCGAAAGGGAATCGCGCACCGATCCTTCCGCAGCGCGCGCAATCAGCGCGAGCGCGCGCTCGTTGATCTTGACGCCTTCCTTGTCGCAAATGCCCTGCAGATGGCTGATCAGTACATCCGCCTCGACACGGCGCAGATCAAAGCGCTGGCACCGCGAACGCACGGTGACAGGCACCTTCTCGATTTCCGTTGTCGCAAAAAGGAAACGCACGTGTTCTGGAGGCTCTTCCAGCGTCTTCAGCAACGCGTTGAATGCGTTCTTGGAGAGCATATGCACTTCGTCGATGATGTAGACCTTGCAGCGCGCCATCACGGGGCGATAGCGCGCGCTCTCAATGATATCGCGGACATCGTCCACGCCTGTGTGCGATGCGGCGTCCATCTCGATCACATCCACATGACGTGAATCGATGATCGCCTGGCAGTGAACACCCAGCTCTTTCATTTCAATCGTGGGGCGGACAACGGCAGGCTGGCCGTCCCTGGCGGGCAATTCGTAATTGAACGCGCGCGCAAGAATACGCGCCGTTGTCGTCTTGCCGACACCGCGCACGCCAGTCAGCATGTAAGCCTGATGAATACGGTTCAGATCGAACGCATTGGAAAGCGTGCGAACCATCGCCTCCTGGCCAATCAAATCGTCAAAAGATGAAGGCCGGTATTTGCGCGCGAGGACCCGATAGGCTTCGGCGGGCTTTGCGACAGCGGGACTGGGCAGCCCCAGATCAAGCCCAAGCGAGGGCTCTTCGGCAGGCGCGCCGCCAGATCCACCCTGCGACTGCCCGTCATCCATAGGAAACCCACACCATCAGCCCCCTGAGGGCCGGCAATAAAACGGAAAAGGTGGGAGGTTGGACAGAAACCCGCCCGGTCTCGTTAGGGCTGCTACCTTCCGGTCCTGACCCGGTTGGCGAGTGGAACGTCCACCGCCAACCTCCCGGACACTATTTGGCAGGGGGAAGGGCGAGATGCAAGGGGGAGAGTTGCTCGACAGCGGGCCTGCCGTAAAGCGGGCGTCCGGTTTTTTCCCGCTTCCGCCCCGCCCTTTCTGCCACTAACGTGGCCGCACCGACTCAGCAGGGCCGACGCTTCCATGACTTTTAATCTTCCTTCAGAACTTTCCGCCCGTACAGGCTTTGCCCTGAGCCCGCTGGATCGCATGTCCGAAATCAGGGAGGACGCCCCTGTTCTCGCGGCGATGCGCAGCGCGGCCGAAACCCGCTTTGTCGTAATCGGGCGCGACCGGCCAATCCTCAAGCGCCTTGATGGCGGTTACGATCCGTTTTTCACCGCAGCGGAGGCACAGACCGTTGGGCGCGCGCGGGAGACCGTGCTGCTCGGCAAACGGGACGAGGGCGCGATCTACGCCATTCTTCTGGAAGACAACGCCGTCGATATCATCGAGGTCGCTGACGAGGGCGGCTTGATTGATACTCGCACATTCGTTGTGCCCGGCCGCAATGATCTCTTTGTACATGATCTCAGGGCTATGGCGACTGAAGGCCTCGTGCCGGCCGATGTCATCGGCATTCTCGGCCAGGCCAAAAGCGTCATGCACTGGCATCGCCGCCACAGCTTCTGCGCCAATTGCGGGGCTTCAACGGAAATGGCGGCGGCAGGCTGGCGGCGCGAGTGCCGCTCCTGCAAGGTGCAGCATTTTCCGCGTACTGATCCCGTCGTCATCATGCTGGGCATTTCCGGCGACGATTGCCTGCTTGGCCGCTCCGGCCGGTTCGGCAAGACCATGTTTTCTGCGCTGGCCGGGTTTCTGGAACCGGGCGAGACCATCGAGGATGCCGTGCGGCGCGAGATCAAGGAAGAATCGGGCATCAACATTGGTCGTGTCGGCTATGTCGCGTCCCAGCCCTGGCCATTTCCGGCTTCCCTGATGATCGGATGCGTGGCGGAAGCGCTCAACCGCGACATCGTGATGGACAAGGTCGAACTCGAAGACTGCCGATGGTTTTCGCGCAATGATGTCGAACTGATGCTGAAGCGCGAACATCCCGGTGGCTATACTGCTCCGCATCCGCTGGCGATTGCTCACCATCTGTTGCGCGCCTGGCGGGATGGCGAGACGCCCACGTTCTGATGGACCATCTTCCTCCGGTCTGGTTGCTGCTGACCGCATTTCCGGCCGTCACGCTCGCCTATATGGTGTTCGCGATGGCTGGATTTGGCGCGGTCTTCATCACTGCGCCATCGCTCGCGCAAGTAATGCCGGTGGCGCAGGTCGTGCCGGTACTCTCGCTGGTCGATTTTGGCGCTGCGGCCATCAACGGCACCGCGCTTTGGAAAAAGGTCGCGTTAGACGAACTGAAATTCCTGGTTCCCCTCATGATTATCGGCAGCATCCTGGGGATTTATCTGCTGCTGATCATTCCCGCCCGCCCCATGATGTTAGCGCTGGGCGTTTTTGTATTCTGCTATGCGCTTTACGCCCTGTTTATGCCTACGAGCACGGGGACTATCTCCCGCATCTGGATCCTGCCTTTCGGCCTTCTCGGCGGTGTTTTCAGCGGCATGTTCGGCAGCGGGGGATTCATCTACGTGATCTATCTGATGCGCCGCACAGCGGACAAGGATGTGATCCGCGCCACTCAAGGCGCGCTGATCTCGCTCAGCACCGCAACGCGCATCGTTATTTTCTTTTTCGTGGGCGTTTATGCGAATCTGCAGATTCTGTGGCTGGCGCTGGCCTGCGTGCCTGCGATGCTGCTGGGCACCTGGCTGGGCCACCACGTGACCTTGCGCATTTCGCGCGAGGTGTTTCTGCGGACAATCTGTTGGCTGCTGCTGGTTGCCGGGGGTTCGCTCGTTTTACGCGCTGAGCTGATGTGAGGCGCCCGGACCCATTGAAGCGCCAGACGCCATTGACGCGCCCGCCGCCCCCCCGATATAGATGTGATGAACTTCTGGATGAATTTGCTTAATCAAGCGGTGCGTCAGTGGCCGCGGGGGTCGAAATGTCTGCAGTGACAGCCGGTTCAGTTCAGGTAACTGAGAGCGTTCGCAAGCCCCTCGCCGCGATGTTTTTGCTCCTTATCGCGGCCAATCTGGCTGCCTGGGCCTGGGCGTTCATTGAATTCCGCGACAAACCGGTTCTGCTGGGGACCGCGCTCCTGGCCTGGGTGCTGGGCCTTCGCCACGCCGTCGATCCTGACCATATCGCCGCCATCGACAACGTGACGCGTAAACTGGTGCAGACGGGCGAGCGGCCCATTACCACGGGCATGTGGTTCGCGCTGGGCCATTCAACGATTGTCATTATCGCCTGTGCGCTCATTGCCGCGCTGGCGGGCGGTGTCAAAGAAGGAATGGAGTCGTTTCGCGAAATCGGCGCGTTGATTGGAGTCAGCGTTTCCTCGGCGTTCCTGCTCGCGATAGGCCTTGTCAATCTTGCGATCTTTATTGGCGTCTTCAAGACCTTTCGCGAGGTGCGCCGCAGCGGGCGCTATCGCGAGGAAGATCTCGACAGCTTGATGAACCGTCACGGCTTCCTGGCTCACATTCTGCGGCCTTTGTTCAAATTCGTGCAAAAGCCCTGGCACATGTATCCGCTCGGCTTTTTGTTTGGCCTCGGCTTCGACACAGCAACGGAAATCGGCTTGTTTGCGATGGCCGCAGCAACCTCCTCAGATGGTGTGTCGCTGATGGCTGTAATGATATTCCCGGCGCTTTTTACCGCCGGCATGGCGCTGGCAGATGCCGCAGATGGCGCGCTGATGCTGGGGGCTTACGAATGGGCCAAGAAAAACCCCATCCGCAAACTGTTTTACAATCTTACGATCACGGGTGCGTCGGTCTTTGTCGCGCTGGTCATCGGCTCCATACAGGCGCTGGGCGCATTGTCCGACAAGTTCAAATTTTCCGGCCAGTTCTGGGACTTGATCAATACGATGAAGGAACAGTTCGAGTTTCTCGGGTTTGCGATCATTGGTTTCTTCGTATTAGCCTGGCTGATCTCGGCAGCCGTCTATCGCTTTGGCGGGTTCAGCACGATGCAGCTTGAACGCGAAGCCTGACCGTTCATTCATTGCCATCCTCCCGCCGGATGTCTAGACTCGGCGAAAGCGC
>CAMDKB010000187.1 GCA_945901195.1 Rhizobium sp. Q54 | reverse complement strand
CGCCATGGTCGAGCGTGCCGCGATAGGCGCGGATACGACAGCGGGCGAATTACACGATGCCCTGATGAATATAGGCGCAGACCTCATGGCGCGGGCGCTTTCGGCGCTGTCCCGGGGGACGCTGGCCTTCAAGCCCCAGGCAGGGGAAGGGGTCACCTATGCCTCCAAGATCGAAAAGGCCGAGAGCCGGATCGACTGGAACGCCCCAGCGCAGGAAGTCCACAATCGCATTCGGGGACTCTCCCCCTTTCCCGGCACCTGGTTTGAGATCGACTTCGGCAAAGGCCCCGAACGGATCAAGGTGCTGCGTTCCCGTTTGACGGCCGCAAGCGGTTCGCCTGGGCAGATACTTGCATCAACCGATACGCTGGTTATTGCCTGCCGAAACGGCGCGGTGGAACTTATCGAGGTTCAGCGCGCAGGAAAAACGCCTGTAAAGACTGCAGATTTTCTGCGCGGCACAAATTTTTCGCCCGCAACGAAGGTCTTGTAGATGCCGCGTTACAAGCTCACCATCGAATACGACGGCGGGCCGTTCGTCGGCTGGCAGCGGCAGAACAACGGATATTCGGTTCAGCAGGCGCTGGAGGATGCCGTATTCCTAATGAGCGGAGAACGTGTCGTCGTTCATGGCGCAGGCCGCACAGACGCGGGTGTCCATGCGCGTGGGCAAGTGGCCCACATCGATCTGACTCGTGACTGGCCGCTCCATAAAATTCACGGCGCATTGAACCAGCACGTCAAGCCTCACCCGGTCTGCGTGCTCAATGTAGAGCAGGTGGGGTTGGATTTTGAGGCGCGGTTTTCAGCCGTTCGCCGGCATTATCTTTATATAATCGACAACCGCCGCGCGCCGCCGGCTCTGGACCGGGACCGGGTCTGGCATGTTTCGCGCGACATTGATGCGGAGGCGATGCACGAGGCCGCGCAATTGCTGGTTGGCCGCCATGATTTCACGACCTTTCGTGCAGCCGAATGTCAGGCCAATTCACCTGTGCGCACGCTCGATGTGCTGGATGTCAAACGCAAGGGCGACCACGTTGAGGTGCAAACAAATGCACTTTCCTATCTGCACAATCAGGTTCGCTCGCTCGTTGGCTCGCTCGAACACGTGGGCTCTGGCCGCTGGACGGCCGTTGATCTGCGCGCGGCGCTGCAAGCAAAAGACAGAGCCCGCTGCGGCGTTGTTGCGCCAGCTCGCGGGCTCTATTTGATGCAGGTTGACTATTGAAGTCAGCGTTCGCGCTTGCCAGAGCGATGCGTCAAGCCGCACTGCCCCTGGTATCAGTCCTTCATGAAATTCTTGGCGAATTGAACAACCTGTCCGGCCATCAGCTCAATTTGCTTGGCAATGCCTTCGGCCGAACAAACACCATCCTTGAACTTCACATCGGCCGAATTGATCGCGACGCCCAGAGGCACGTTCCAGCCACGCAGCGCATGGGTAATCTGACGCAATTGGAGCAGCACCGAGTTCGGCCCCTGATTACCGAAACCTACGCCGATAGCGCCCACCGGCCGCCCGTCAAAATAGACGCGCGGGTCTGCGCGCATTTCTTCCGTATAGTCGATGGCGTTCTTGAGGAGTCCAGAAACGCCGCCATGATAACACGGCGAGGCGAGAATGATGCCGTCAGCGCGGCGCAAATCTATGATCAACTGGCGCGAGGCATCGGTCAAATTGCCGGGATCGGGATCATACATGGGCAGCGTCAGGGCCTTGCCGCCATATAGTTTCGTCTCGGCGCCCATGGATTCTGCGTATTTCAGCGCAATGGCCAGTGCCTGCTCTGAAGACGATCCGTCGCGGGTGGTGCCGCCCATGCCGACGATAAATGGTTTGCGCGCGTTCATAGATTTTCCTTTGCGTTTCTTCCCGATTCCGCACGAAGATATCCGTCTGCGTGCGGGTTGATCCTGTTCTATTATTCCGCCGCCTGCTTGGGAAGCTCAAAACCGCGATAATCGCTCACGTTGAGCGCCTGCAAGGCTGGCAGCACCTCGTCCGCAAAGAGGCGGATGTTCTTCACTGACAATTCGGCTGGCATGGTGCCAAACTGCAGCATGCAGAGAAATTCCTGAAAGCCGAGATCGGCATGGGCCTCGGTAATCTGCGCGCGCACCGTCGCCGGACTGCCGCAGAAAATAATACCGCGCTCGATCAGCGCCTCGATTTTAACCCCGCCCGCATTGGCCTTTTTCAATTTCATCACATTGAGCAAGGATTCCGGCGACATATAACCGGGCGGATAGAACATCATCTCGGAGAATTTCGGCAGGAAGACATTGAACAGTGATTCAATATGCGGGCGCGCTTCATCAATCGCCTGCTGGTCAGTTGTGGCAAGATAAACAGGCGCGCCATAGCCGATCCGGTCAGACGTCGCTTCATAGCCATAACGCTGCTGGGCAATCTCGCGGTACAGATTAAGATACTTCCCAACCGCGACACGGGGCGAAAAATTCTGAAGGTAGACGTATTTGCGATCAGGATGAGCGGCCCATTCGATGGTTTCGAGTGACCCCATGGACGGGCACCAGATCGGCGGGTGGGGCTGCTGGAACGGGCGCGGCCAGAGATTCACATATTCGAAATGGTAGTGTTTGCCTTCGAAGGCGAAGGGGCCGGGCTCTGTCCACGCGCGCACCACAAGGTCGTGAGCCTCTTGATGGCGCTCCAGCGAATAGACCGGGTTCTGGCCGAGGGAAAAATATTCCGATCCCACACCGCGCACGAATCCGGAGATCAACCGACCGCCAGTAATGACGTCGATCATCGCGTGTTCTTCAGCGAGGGTCAGCGGGTTTTCGCGCAAACAGAACGCATTGCCCAGAATGGCGATTCGACCTTTCTTGATAGAGCGCGCGAGCGCCGACGCCGTCACCACGGGAGATGGCATCATTCCATAGGCGGTCTGGTGATGTTCATTGACACAGACCCCGTCAAACCCGAGTTCGTCACACAGCTCGAGTTCGTCGAGGTAGCGGTTGTAAAGCGCGTGTCCTTTGACGGGATCAAAATAGGTGTTTGGCAGCACAATCCAGGCGCTGCGGTATTTGTCTTTCACGCCCTGATCAAGGTACGCATAGGGCATGAGATAGAAGACCATGACCTTCATGATAAAGATCTCCGCACGCAATTCTCCTATCGCGCCATGAAGGTTTGCATCGCCGCGAGTGTTTCCACGCGCATTTCTACATGCGGCAGATGTCCGCAGTTTTTCAAGGTCACAAGTTCGGCCCCTGGAATGAGAGCCTGAAAAGCAGGCCCATAAGTAGGCGGAAATATACGGTCACTGTCGCCCCAGATCAGGAGCGTGGGCACTTCGATCCTGTGCAGCCAACGCCCCAGACGAGGATTGTAAAATCTCGGCCGCCAGCCAAACCGCGCCGAAGCGATGCGCTCGCGGATGGCGATGTCCTGATATTTGACCGCATTGGCTTCTTCGGCCGCTGCTGCGCCGAGTTTGTCGTCGGCATAGGCGAGCCGGGCCTGCTCGTCGGGATCGATCATGAAAATATCGGTTTTCTGCTGGCCTTTTACATGGATCCCCGCCGGGGCCAGCAAAGTGAGATCCCCGATTCGTTCCTGCGATCGTACCGCCATTTCCAGTGCGATCCAGCCGCCGAGCGAATGGCCGACCACATGGGCTGCGTGCAGGCCAAGCGCTTTCATCAGATCAAGGTAGGTGTAGGCGAGGTCCGAAACGTCATCCATCCATTCAGGCGTCGGTGACTGACCATAGCCGGGGTGGTCAGGTGCGATGACATCGTATTTCGCGGTGAGGTCGTCCAGGAATTGCGGCCGTTGCGACAATCCCTCGGTCCCATGAAGGAACAGCAGCGGTTCGCCTTTGCCGCCGCGCTGGAAAGCCAACTTGCTGCCGTTGATGTCGATGGTCTGTGACTGGAAGGGCATGAGTTCAGTTCCGTTCCCTGGGCATTATTTCTTGACGAGAAGTTCGAGCTTGCTGAGGATAGGCGGCCACAGTTCGCGTTCTTTTTGCAAAATGGCCGCAAATTCCGCAGGCGAATTTCCCGACGGATTATAAAACACGTTTACGATGCGCGCCTGCACGTCAGGTTGCGCGATGACCGCGCGCAATTCCGCAGTCAGTTTGTCCAGGATCGGTTGTGGTACACCGGCAGGGGCAAACAGGCCGCACCAGGCGTCGACCGGCAGATCCGGAATTCCAGCTTCAGCAACAGTTGGAATGTTGGGGAACCCGGGCCAACGCTTCGCAGACGTGATGGCCAGCGGCACAAGTTCGCCCGCTTCCAGCTGCGGGGCGACTATGCCCAGCGCAACGGTCGCGACGTCCACATCACCGCGCACAACAGCATTGAGTGATTCAGGCGTGGCGCGGAAGGGCACATGGACCATTTTCGAGCCCATCTGATCCGCCAGCATTTCCATCGATAGATGCCCGATGCTGCCCGCGCCCACTGACGAGAATGAATACTTGCCGGGGTTGGCTTTCAGTAACGGCCGGAATTCAGCGATGGTCTTGACGCCGAGTTTTTTCGACGCAACCAGCACACTGGGGGTTGTTCCCATGACAGTGAGCGGCACGAGCTGCGTCCAGGGATCGTATTTGACGCCCTGCATTGTCAGCGGGTTGATGATGATGGGCGCAAAGATCGAGGCCAGCAGGACGCTGCCATCGAACGGCCCCTTTACCACCGCGTCGACGCTGATATTGCCACCGGCGCCGGCCTTGTTCTCAACCAGAAACGGACGTCCGTGCTTCTTTTGCATCGCTTCTGCTACGACACGCGCCAGCAGGTCCGCTGCCGAACCCGGGCCGAAACCGATAACAATCGTCGTCTGGCGCGGTGGCCAGTCCTGCGCGCTGGCGCCTCCGCCAACTGTAATTGCCGCCGCCAGTAGAGCGGCTTTGACAGCCCCTGTGATTTGCATTTCCGCCTCCCTGATATTCCCTGGCAATTTGTAGGCGCGGGATGGGCGACTGTCCATGCCCAGGGCAAAAACGCGCCCAAGGAGAAAGCCCCCCAATGAGAAACTGCACCCAAGCAGAACCGGGATCAAAAGCCGTTCAGGTGCAATTGCCGCTGTATTGTTTTTGTGAGGTTGAGTGACGCGAGGCGGTAGCTTTCCCGCAGGTAGGCGCGCAGGGCGTCATCGTCCATGCTCGCGCCGCTGGTCCGCTGGATCCAGGGCATCCCTCGGGATGCCAGATAGGGCGCGGGGCGCAGGCCGTTCTGGCTTTTGAGCACTTCAAAGCTCATCGGTGAGCATTTGAAAGAGACGGGCAGGGATGCGTTGGCAGACTGACTCGCAATTGCAAATACCTTGCCGCCAATTTTCCAGACATGCGTATCTCCCCATTGCACGACATGGGGGGTGTGCGCGAGGGAGCCGCAAAAGGCATTGTAATCTTCAAGCAACACTATTCGGTCCCGTCATCAGTTCGGGTCGCACTAGTGCATCAAAATCCGCCGGAGTAACGAGGCCGGATGCCAGCGCGGCTTCTCGTAGCGTCAATCCGTCCTTGTGCGCGTGTTTGGCGATTGCAGCCGCGGCATCATAGCCGATTCTTGGCGACAGGGCGGTGACGAGCATCAGGCTGCGCTGCACAAGCTCGGCGATTCGCACCCTGTCTGGCTCGAGGCCATCGATACAATGAACCCGGAAACTGTGTGCAGCATCCGCAAGCAGACGGATGGATTGGAGCATCGTATAGGCGATGACTGGCTTGAAGACGTTGAGTTCAAAATGGCCTTGCGAAGCAGCAAAGCTCACGGTGGCCTGATTTCCGGCCACCCGGGCGCAAACCATCGTCAAGGCCTCAGCCTGGGTTGGGTTCACCTTTCCCGGCATGATCGAAGACCCCGGCTCGTTTTCAGGCAGATGCAATTCGCCAAGCCCGGCTCTTGGGCCACTGCCCATCAGGCGAATATCGCTGGCGATTTTGTAAAGCCCAGCTCCAGCTGAATCCAGCGCTCCGTGCAGGAAGACGAGGCAATCGTGGGCGGCCAGAGCCTCAAATTTGTTTATGGCAGTGACAAATGGCAGCCCGGTAACTTCTGCAATACGCTGGGCAAACAGTTGGTCAAACCCCTCGCACGCGTTCAGACCAGTTCCCACAGCCGTCCCACCCTGCGCCAGCGAATACAACGGTGTAAGCGCCCAGGTGGTCCGCTCGATGGCATGACCAATCTGCGCCGCATAGCCGGAAAACTCCTGCCCCAGGGTGAGCGGAGTTGCATCCTGCAGATGAGTGCGGCCAATTTTCACAATATCGGCAAACGCACGAGACTTTTCTTCAAGCGCATTTTGAAGCGCATGCAGACTAGGTTGCAATCGACCCAATATTTCCCTCACGATGCAAAGATGCATCGCGGTCGGAAATGAATCGTTGGACGATTGGCCGAGATTCACATGGTCGTTAGGATGAACGGGTGAGTTCGCGCCAGGTTCCGTACCCATAAGTTCGTTGGCGCGATTTGCGATGACTTCATTGACGTTCATGTTTGTTTGCGTGCCTGAGCCTGTTTGCCAGACGCGCAACGGAAAATGACTATCATGTTTCAGTTCAATAACTTCCTGAGCCGCCGCGATAATTGCTGTGGCACGCGGGGAATCAATCAAGCCCAATTCCCGGTTGATTTCGCATGCGACCCTTTTAACCAACGCGAGCGAGTGGATTAATTCAACTGGCATGACTTCTATGCCAATATTGAAATTCAGTAGAGATCTCTGTGTTTGCGCACCCCAATACCGGTCAGCGGCAACTTCGATCGAACCAAAACTATCGCGTTCAGATCGTATGCCGAAAATATTTTGTTTTTCCGTAGTCTCCGCACTGGTCAAGGCTGACTCCGATCCCTATTTAGCAACTTAATTAGTCTTAAGTGCCCAAAAGTAATGCACAAAAGTGGACTCTTCAATGTCCACAAGTGAACTTACAGTCTTCTAAAGGAGGAGTTCGGCGCTTTTGAGATGAATGTAAATCATTCACAAGGGGCGAGCAGTAATCCCGGGCTGGACTATCGCAGGATATAAAAAAATGTCACACATAAAAACAAAATCTTGCGCACCATCAACCTGTAAACCATAGGACAATGCAACATGGCCGATGAAATCGAACAGGCGCCCCGTAAGTCGACACGAGGTTTTGCCTCGATGGACAAGGAAAAACAGAGAGCTATTGCGCGCAAGGGTGGCACGAGTGTGCCCAAGGAAAAGCGTAGTTTTTCTCGCGACAAATCACTTGCTGCAGAGGCAGGCCGCAAGGGTGGACAAAGCGTAAGGCCTGCCATGCGCAGTTTCTCGCGTAATCATGAGCTTGCAAGTGAAGCAGGTCGCAAAGGCGGGCATGCTTCTCATTCTCAACCAAAAGAGACCAACGCAGCTGAATAAAGCCGTGTTGGTGGACTTCACGCCCCCCGCGGCAATTAAAATTGCCGCGGGGGTGTCTGTGTGATGTCACCGTCATATAATTTTGACCGTTCTGTCGTTTTAATACCTATTATCAACGCTTGGCGTACAAAGCAAACGTCAGGGCAGAAATGAAGTGAAGCGTCGCTCGCTTCAATAGGTCTAGTCGAGAGATCATCAACTTACAGCAACGCTCATTTCTCCGATTTTTTCAATCCACACATGCATTGTGTTTCCGGCCTTAACCTCATCAACTCCCTCAGGCGTACCGGTCATGATGATGTCGCCGGGGTAGAGCGTGTAAACTGCAGAGGCTCTCACGATGAGATTACGCACATCGCAGATGAGTTCGCGCGTATTCGAACGCTGACGGACTTGACCATCGACTTCAATTCCAAACTCAAGTGCATCCGGATCGGCAATTTCATCTGCAGTCACCATCCAGGGACCGAGGACGGAATAAGTATCAGCGGATTTGCGGAAACTTCTGTCTTCCGGGCCGCGCACCACCATGTCGAGTGCAATTGAATAACCGGCGACATGCGAGAGGGCATCTTCGCGGGAGATATCTTTCCCGCCTTTGCCGATGATGACGCCAAGTTCGACCTCATGGTCATTACGCCTGTCAGCCCAGTGAATTTTTACGCCCTGAGATGGACCGACCAAGCCGGTCTGCGATTTCAGGAACAAGCCGTATTTGTCGATAGGGGTGTCAAATCCGTCATGCCCCGGCAGATGCACGCCGTGATTGATGGCTGGATTGCTGGATTCTTCGACGTGAAGCTTGTAGTTCAAAGGCGCTGCGATGACCCGCGAAGGATTGGCGACAGGCGAAAGCAGTTTGACATCCTTGAGCGGAATAGCGACTGCTGTCTTTGCAGCTTCCCGCATCAATGGAAGCATAGTGCTCAAATTCGCGAAGAAGTGGTCGCCATGCGCAAGAGGCCACCGCAGCGGCGGCAGCTTTTCGGTGACCAGAGTGACGTCTTTTACGACATTGTTTTCGACAACGCCCAGGCGATGATCATTGAAACGGCAAATACGCATTAGTTTTTCCATAGGCTGGATCAGCACGCAGCCGGATGGGTTCACCGGATTGCTGGGATGCTGAGAGGTTCACGAAAGTCAGGGCATTCCCTATAGGAAAGATGCCCCCGGCGCGCAGAAGTCGATGCGTCCGCGTTGACCTAGCCTATGAATTT
>CAMDKB010000186.1 GCA_945901195.1 Rhizobium sp. Q54 | reverse complement strand
ACCTGCCGGCGCGTCGCCTGCAATCTACTGCGCGTGGCTCCGGGAAAGAGTTCCATCCGTCTGCGCCGCAAGGCCGCCGGATGGGACGACGACTACCTCGCCAGCCTCGTTGCCGCGTGAGAATTTTTATTCACCCGATTCCCCTGGGTGCTGAGTTCTGGTTTTCTGTCAGGGACTTCATTCAAGTCAGGCACGCCCGCGAAACGGCTTGCTGCTGTTCAGATAACGCAAAAGCAAGAGGGACAGGTTCAACCCCTCACTATCGAAGATTTTCGAGGTCCGGGCCGCTTGAAAATCTGGCAGTGTTTTTGGCGGCAATTTTCGCCCGGATAAATTGCCAGTACAGCCTGCTGCCGTTATATGTCCGCGCCTGACCGCTTACGCCGATTGGTATCGGCGAGTGAGCCTATGGAGATAATATGATCAATGTGACTTTTCCCGATGGCGCGCAGCGCCAGTTCGCCCCGGGCACGACGGGCCTTGATATCGCCAAGGGCATTTCGCCTTCGCTCGCCAAACGCACGGTTGCGATGGCGCTGAACGGGGTGCTTGCTGATCTTGCCGATCCCCTCACTGATGGCGCCAAACTTGAATTTGTGTCGCGGGAAGACCCGCGTGCGCTGGAGCTGATCCGGCACGATTGCGCGCACGTTCTGGCGGAAGCCGTGCAAGCGCTTTACCCCGGCACGCAGGTGACGATCGGCCCGGTGATCGAGAACGGCTTCTATTACGATTTCCATCGCAGCGAGCCCTTCACGCCGGAAGAATTCGCCAGTATCGAAAAGAAGATGCGTGAGATCATCGCGCGCGATGCGCCTTTCACAAAGGAAGTGTGGAGCCGGGATCAGGCCATTTCGCATTTCGAAAAAAATGGCGAGGCGTTCAAAGTCGAGCTCGTTGAGGCGATCCCCGCTGATCAAGACCTGAAAATGTATAAACAAGGCGAGTGGATGGATCTCTGCCGCGGCCCGCACATGACTTCGACGGGCAAGGTCGGCGGCGCATTCAAACTGATGAAAGTTGCAGGCGCTTATTGGCGCGGCGATTCCAACAAACCGATGCTGTCACGAATCTACGGCACGGCTTTCGCCAAGCAGGAAGAACTGGACGCTTATCTCAAGCAGCTTGAAGAAGCCGAGCGGCGCGATCATCGGCGTCTGGCTCGTGAAATGGATTTGTTCCATTTCCAGGAGGAGGGGCCGGGCACAGTGTTCTGGCATCCCAAGGGTTGGACCTTGTTTCAGACATTGATCAACTATATGCGCCGCCGTCAGGAAAAGGCTGGCTATATCGAGGTCAACACGCCGCAAGTGCTGGACCGCGCGCTGTGGGAAACTTCGGGCCATTGGCAGACTTATCGCGAAAACATGTTTCTCACCAAGACAGAAGATGATCGTGTTTTTGCGCTGAAACCGATGAACTGTCCGGGGCATGTGCAGATATTCAAGAATGGTCTGAAGAGCTATCGCGATCTGCCTTTGAAGATCGCGGAATTTGGCATCGTCCATCGTTATGAGCCATCAGGCGCGCTGCATGGTGTGATGCGCGTGCGCGCCTTTACCCAGGACGACGCGCATATTTTCTGTACCGAAGAGCAGATCATGGACGAAGCGATGAAGATCAACGATCTCATCATGTCCGTGTATGAGGACTTCGGCTTTACGGATGTGGTACTTAAATTGTCGACGCGTCCTGAGAAGCGCGTCGGCTCGGACGACGTCTGGGACAAGGCGGAAGCTGCATTGTCGCGGGTACTCGAAAAGGTTGGCGAAACCGGCATCAAGACGGGCGTCAATCCCGGCGAAGGCGCGTTTTATGGTCCCAAGCTTGAATATACGCTGCGCGACGCCATCGGTCGCGAATGGCAATGCGGGACGACGCAGGTGGATTTCAATCTGCCGTCGCGTTTTGGCGCGTTTTATATCGACCAGCATTCAGAAAAGACGACACCCGTCATGATACACCGCGCAATGTTTGGATCGCTCGAACGCTTCACAGGCATTTTGATCGAGCATTATGCGGGTCATTTGCCATTGTGGCTCTCGCCGCTGCAGATCATCGTCTGCACGATCACCAGCGAGGCGGACGAATACGCACTGGAGATAGCTGCGGCGGCGCGCAAGCGGGGGCTGCGGATCGAAGTTGATCTGCGTAACGAGAAGATCAACTACAAGGTGCGCGAACATTCGCTGGCCAAAGTTCCTGTGCTGCTGGCGCTCGGCAAACGCGAAGTGGAAGAGCGCAAGGTCTCCATCCGCCGCTTCGGGTCTCAGCAGCAGACGTCGATGGGCATTGATGAAGCGCTGGACATGCTGGTTGCCGAGGGCGTGGCGCCAGATGTGAAGCGGGGGTAAGGCGCATCGTTCTGGACGAGCAAGTCTGTGGCTGCGGGCACGGCGCCTTTTCGCCCGGTGTCTTGCTGAACGGTGTCTTGCCGCACAGCGACGTGTGCCAAGTTTCAGCATGATCTTCTGGAAGCCGGGCGGAACGCCGCAACGGCGCTGCTTACAGGAGAAAAAGATGTCTCGTAAATTTATCATGGCTGGCGCGCTTGCCATTGCGGCAATCGGTGCTGCTGTCGGTTCCGCGCAAGCCCAGATGATCTCGCCTTTTCAGTCCGGTTTGCTGCTCGCCATGAAGCGGGGATATGCTCCAGGGCAGGCCGAATGTTTTGCATCAGTCTTCGCTCGCCGCGCGACGATCAATCCCGGCGCGACGAACTGGGTTGCTGCTGCTGACAATGCCTACACGGACGAACTCTGGCGCCGTTGCAGGATTTCGCGATAGGCGTGTAGTTCCTCGTTGCGAGTCATGTCAGTCCATAAGGTCGGCAGCCCAGGTCAGCATGAACACGCCGACAACAGTGACCGCAGCCACCGGGGCCATCACCTGAGCGCCAAACCAGAATGTGGTGGCCACGGCGATCAACGCGACCGTCAGTGCTGAAGCAACGAGGGTTTGGTTTTTGGTTGGCAACATGGATGATGTCTCTGGTCCGGTGCCGCCGGGACAAAGCCCGACTGAACTCAAACGAATGTTCTCACCCGAACCAAATGAAGGATGTGACAATTCACACATTGCGTGCTGTCCGGCACAACGCGTCGCACAAATCTGCTCAGCCGCGGAAGCTCTTAGGTGGATTGTCCTTTTGCGGCTCTGGCTTTAATGGGTCTAGCGGAGGAGCCAATGACTGCATAAAGGCAATAATATCCGAGATTTCCTCGCGTGATAACGCCATATCAGGCATATTGGGATGGGAGCTGGACAAGAAACCTGTGATCTCCGGCACTTTGCGGGCCACGCTGATGGCGCCAAATGAAGGGGCATCAGCGTTTGCCGAGGGCTGCCCCGGACTTGTTGCATGACAGGAACTGCACCAGCGCTCGGCGATTTTTCCGCCTTTCGCGGAATCGGCTGCGAATCCCGGTAAGCCGCTTTGTGCGAGCATGAATGCAGACACAATACTCCCGATGGCGATCGTGTTTGACCTCATGGCGGCGCTATTCCCCTCAAACTTCATCGCTGCAATTTGGGGCAACCGGCGCATTCTGTCATTGCGATGCGTCAAAGCACTTTTGCAGCACGGTCAGGGCTGAGCGTTCCCCTCGCCGAATTTGGCTTGCTTTCCGCGCGCAATCAGGTCCGGCGGTGTGGTGAGGATTTCCCGTGCTATTTCGGCAACTCTGGCGTGGCCAAGCGCTCGCACGGGCAGGTCGATCTTGGCGGCCTCGGCAATATAGGCGGGGTCGCGCAATGTATCTTCAAACGCCTTGCGCAGGGCGGCCAATCTGTCTTCCGGGATACCGGGCGTCGTCAACATTGCCCTGCCCATGGCAATTTCACCGGAAAAAAGCGCCAGAATACGCTTGATCGCGGGGTCGTCAGTGAGATCGGTCAACAAGGGAACGTCCTTGAATTCCGGGTCACGCTCGACACCAACCTGCATTAGGACAGCGATTTTCTTGTCGTTCAGCCATTCGCCATTGCTTGATTTGAGGGTGGTGAAGAAATTGCCGGCCCGGCCCTGAACTTCGCCGCGTTCCATCGCAAGATGCACTTCGACGGTGGTGCGATATCCCGAAACGATCTTGAATTTGGTGCCGAGAAGGTTGTTCAGCAGCGTTGGAAAGAGCGCCGTGTAGGAACCTGCACCCGTTGCGCCCATCAGCACTTCGCGGGTCTTTGCATCTTCGATGCTCTTCACATTGGCGGTGTGCCACACATAAAAGTTCATGTTGTCGACATCGCTGGACCCGAGCCAGTGAAATTGGGCAGCGTCATATTTCACGCCGCGCCCGTCGATCACCTGATGCAGAACGAAGGCCGGCAGAATCGACGCAATGCTGGTGCCATCACGTGCTGCCTGATTGTACATGTAATTGGTCGCCTGAACGTGGCCGGCGCCGGGCATGTTGCGTGCCACGATATTGGGATTGCCGGGAATGTGATTTTCCATATGTCTGCCAACAAGCCGTGCGCCTACGTCGAGACCGCCGCCAGCTCCTGTCGAGATGATCAGGTTGACCGATTTTCCCTTGTAAAAGTCTTCCACGGATTGCGCGCTGGCCGGCGCGGCAATCGCAAGGGTCAGGGCGATGACGACATGGTTGAGTTTGCTTCTTGAAGCGTAATTTTGTGGCGCAAGGTACATGGGCGTTTCGCTCGCTTGTCTTCTTGTGGGTTTACTGTGCGGAAAGGGTGCGCGTTGCGCCGCAAAGGCTATGAATAGGGCTTGTCGGTTAATTGTCCAACGCCTTAGTGAGCGCCGATTTTTGGGCTGGGGAAGGGTTTCCCAGAAATTTCGGCGGCTTGCCCGCTTCACGCAAGAGGCCCCATGCTTTGCCGCCACCGGCGCCAAATAAAACCTGCAGCTGGTTATCGCCGCAATCATGGGGTTTGCAGACGTAACCCAGTTCGTAGCGTATGCCTTCGACCTCCAGACCTGAAGAAGGGGTCGAAACGCCATTGCCGCCTTTGCTGAAAGCTGTCAGCCATTGTGGCGGAGCGGCGTTTGCCATCATCCCATTCCAGCCTTGCCGATAGGATGGCTTCTTGATGAGATCGAAAAGATAGGGGCCGTCTGCTGCAGACGCTGATCCGAGAATCAACACGGAGGTCGCCAATGCAGCAAAAATTCTCGTGGTCTTGCGCATGAGTTTGCCCCCCCTATCGTACGTATCAGAACGCCTTGAACGTAATGATCGTGCGGGTGTCGATTATGCCTGGAATGATTTGCACTTTCTGGCCGACAAAATGGCCGATATCGGCGTCTTTCTCGAGATAGAATTTTGCCAGGATGTCGTAGTTGCCCGCAATTGAATAAATCTCGGAGGCTATTTCGGCCTCAGCCAGGGCGCTGGCAACATCATAGGTCTTCCCCAGCGCGCATTTGATTTCGACGAAAAAAGTCTGCATTTCCCAGCTCCTGAATCCTTGCAGATTATGACACGTGATGTTGATGGCCGAAAGCGATTTGCCAAATCGGCTTCACAAGACGCCTCATTTATTCTGCGCAAGGATTTCCACGTCCCGGTCACCGCCTGAATCGACACGAAACGTATTTTGATAGGTGCGCCCATCGCGCCGCGCGATGGTTACATATTCGCCTTCCGCAAGAACCAGGGACGGATAGGCGCCTATCAATTCGCGCAAGACGTCGCCGCCCGGGGTCAATATGGTGAAGCTCGTATTGGCGAGGGCTTCGGCTCCCGGGTTGTTGACCAGTTTCAGGGTGATCTGCGCAGCCCGGTGGCGAAGGGTGGCGACCGTGACCTTGCCCGGCTGCACCCGCACGTCGGCCGTCACGACCGAATTGCTGAGTGGTGCGTCACTGGCGTTGGCCGTTGAGCCGAGGCCGGTCATGTCAAGATAGGTTGACACGACATGATAGGTTCCCTCCGGCAGGCGAACGGTTTCGTTCCCGCGCAGATTGCGGGCGACAATCTTGCCTTCGGGATTGTTTCCGTCCGGCACGAAAACGCTGAGCGACAACTTGTTGCCTGGAATATCAGCGTCTGCAAGAGAACCCACCACCTTTATGCCGCCAGCATTGAGGACAATCTTGTCTATCCGCTTTGCGCCCTCTTCGAGGGAGACGCGTTTTGCCGCCCCGGCAAGGCCGAAAGCCACGTGGACGACATAATTGCCCGAAGGCAGCTGGAAGACCGGGGTTGCGACATCGGATTCTGCAACGAGCTTGTGTGAGCCGTCCGGCTCCGCCCGTTCCTGCAGGACGCGCCAGATCAATCCGGCGGGAACGTCTTTCTGGTCATTGGGAAAGGACGCGGAGATGCGCAGGGTGGCCGGTTGTTCGGCTAGAGGGGGCGCGATGGCTGGCGCCTGCTGGGCGCAGGCCAGGTTGACCGTGCCTGCCATGCCCGCAAACAGGAGCAAAACAGCGAGCGCGGCGCGGCGGTTCATGGTAGGGACGGTTGCCATTGCGGCGAAATCGCTCATTTTGTGGACGACTGTCAACCATATGGGTTGACCGGCAGGTTGATTATGCAGTGACGCCGAAAAACGGGCATGGTCAAGGCAGAATGTGGGACGTCCCTTGTCTGCTTTACAAGCCCGAACTGAGCAGCCACAAGGATGTTTGGTCAGGCCGGGGATCCGAATGAACCATCGCTCAAATATCAATCCACAACTGGAATTGCTGAAAACACGCAAATCCGTGCCGGTGCTTGCCATGAAGGGGCCGGGACCCGATGCCGCGCAGATCGAGGCCCTGTTGGGTGTGGCCTCCCGGGTGCCCGATCATGGCAAACTCGCGCCGTGGCGCTTCATCGTTTTTGAAGGGCCAGCGCGAGAGCGCGCCGGAGACATCATTGCGGCACGATTTATCGCGCTGAATCGTGACGCCGACGCCGGCCGTATCGAGATCGAGCGGAAGCGGTTCCTGCATGCGCCGATCGTGATTGGTGTCGTCTCCCGCGCTGCGCCCCATGCGAAAATCCCTGAATGGGAGCAGGTGCTTTCAGCAGGCGCAGTTTGTATGAATCTCGAAAATGCGGCTCATGCACTGGGATTGGCCGCCTGCTGGCTGACCCAATGGTATTCTTATGATGAGATTGTGATGGAGGCACTCGGGGTGAAATCAGGTGAGCGCATCGCCGGGTTTGTGCACATTGGCCGGCATGACGGGGTTGTCGAAGACCGTCCCCGTCCGGCGCTTGCCGATATCGTGACAAGATTTTAATTACTTTTGGAGATGAGGCCGTGATTTTTTTCGAACCGCATAATCGCGACAAGACGCTGCTGCCACACAACCCCTGGACCGCGATGATTTCGCCGCGGCCCATCGGCTGGATCTCCACACGCAGCAGTGCGGGCGAAGTGAACATCGCGCCTTATAGTTATTTCAATGCGGTTTCGGCGATTCCACCTGTCGTTATGTTTTCCAGCGACGGCTGGAAGGATACGCTGACCTTTGCCAACGAGACACGCGAGTTTGTGTGGAACATGGCGACATGGGATTTGCGCGAAGAGATGAATCTGACCTCTGCAAACCTCAAGCGCGGCGCGAGCGAATTCGATTTCGCAAAACTTGAAACGGCGCCCTGTCAGATCGTTGCCGCGCCGCGCGTGGCAAAAAGTCCGGTCGCATTCGAGTGCAAGGTTGTTGACATCATTCCGGTGCGGGATGTGAAGGGGCGTAAGCTGGAAAACACCATCGTCCTGGGACAGGTTGTGGGCATTCACATCGATGAGCAATATATCCGCGAGGGCCTTCTCGATACGGCCGCCATGAAGCCGCTCGCGCGCCTTGGATATCGCGAATATGCGGTGATTGAACAGGTGTTCGCGATGGACCGGCCGCCGGGGGGCTGAAGGGCGTCGTTTCCTTTGTCCTGTCGGTGCGAGGCGAACGAAAACGCCTTATTCCACGGGTTGGCTTCGCTGCACCCGTGGCTACAGGCTTTAGCCCCGTTGGGGCTGAGCCTCTAAATCGCCACCCTTGCCAACGTGCGCTGCGCCTTCACAAGGTGCGGCCTGTCGATCATCTCGCCGTCGATGCCGAGCACGCCAGCGTCGGGATTTTCTGCAAATGCCGCAACGATTTTTTGCGCACGGGCGATTTCCTCCGGCGCGGGTGAAAACACTGCGTTGATGATGGCGACCTGATCGGGGTGGATGGCCATCTTGCCGCTAAAGCCATCTCGCCGGGCGGCGCGGCATTCGCGCTCCAGCGCTGCGCCATCACGAAAATTCGCAAATATCGTATCGATTGCATCGACGCCGGCACTGGCGGCGGCGAACAGCATGAGATTGCGCGCGAGCATGAACGGCGGCGTGTATTGGCCGTCTTCCAGGCGGTTTGTTTCCGCGCCGATATCGGTGGCGAGATCTTCTGCGCCCCATGTCATGGCGTGCAGGCGGTGACTGGCGCCGCGATAACTGCCCATTTCGAAAAGCGATTGCGCGGTTTCAGTGATGATCGGCAACACGCGGATCGTTCCGTCCGCCAGATTGCCCTCAGCCTCGCGCACCGCGATCTTTACGCTGACGTGCTGAATGTCCGCGCCGCCACAGGCTTTGGGCAACATGATGGCGTCTGGCGATTGGGCGATGACTGCGTCGAGATCGGCATCCGTCAGGCCCGTATCG
>CAMDKB010000185.1 GCA_945901195.1 Rhizobium sp. Q54 | reverse complement strand
TTGACCGTTATTGATGATGCCAATGCGCCCTGCGAGCCGCTCCGCCACTTCCAGAATATGTGTCGTAAGAATGATCGTCGCGCCGCCGTTGACCCGCCGGGTGAGAAGTTCCTTCACCTGGCGTGCAATGGCCGCATCAAGCCCGGTCAGCGGTTCATCCAGCATCAGGAGTTTTGGCTCGTGGATCAGCGCGCCAGCCAGAGCCACCTTCTGCTTCATGCCGCGTGAAAACCCCTCGCAGCGTTCGCTGCGGTGCTCCCAGAGGCCGAGCACATTCAAGAGTTCTTCTGCATTGGCTTCGGCGCGGCGCGGTGCGACGCCCCACAGTCCCGCAACAAATTCGAGATATTCGACGGGATCCAGCTTGTCATAAAGCATTGGCTCATCAGGAAGCCAGGCCGTGATGCGCTTGGCTTCAATAGGGTTGCGCAAGGCATTGATACCGAAAATTTCGATGGATCCGCTGGTCGGTTGCAGAAGGCCCGCCACCATCCGCAGCGTCGTTGTCTTGCCCGCGCCATTGGGGCCGAGCAGCGCATAGAATTCACCAGGCTGAACTGACAGGTCGAAATTGCTAACAGCCGGCTTGTTGAAGATTTTCGTGAGCCCTCGCAGGCGCAAGGCAGGATGAGCGCTGCCTTGCGCCTGCGAGAACTGATCTTCATCGCCGTTTTGCATCTTCATAATCCTGATAGCCAAGTTCTGATCGTCACCACGTGGGATTGCAGCTTTGAGACTTCAGACTAGCGACGCGACCTTGCGCCGGAGTTACCGGAACGGGCTATGGCTGGTCGCTCGTTTCCTCTATGGTTAAGCAAGTCTTAACTTTGAGGGTAAACATGGCTCTCCTGAATTCACCTGTTGCGATGATGGCTGCGGCCGCGGCGTTGATTGTCTGGCCCGGTGGTGCGCAGGCGCAGACACCTGCGGAGTTTTTCCGCGACAAGACGCTGACCATCAATGTCGGCTATGGAGCGGGCGGTGGTTACGACATCACGACGCGCATTGTCGCGCGCCATTTCGGGCGTCATATTCCCGGCGCTCCCAATGTCGTGGTGTCTAACATGCCGGGTGGAGGAAGCCTGCGGGTGGTCAATCACCTCTTTAACGTCGCTCCGAAAGATGGTCTGACCCTGGGCGTTTTCGGTGCACTTTTGATGCTGGAGCCCCTGAGGGGCAATCAGAACGTCAAGGCCGAACCGGCCAAATTCGAGTGGATCGGCTCCCTGCATAACGATATCAACGCCTGCGGAATCTGGAAAGGCGGCGGTGTTGGCATCAAAACGCTGGACGATCTCATCAAGTCGAAAAAGACAATCGTTTTTGGCTCGACTTCACCGGAAGCTGAAACCAGCACCTATCCAATGATCCTGAAAAAACTGCTCGGCGCGCCAATCAAGGTTGTCGTCGGCTACAAGGGAACCAAGGAAATCAATCTGGCCATGCAGAACGGCGAGGCGCACGCCACCTGCGGCATGTACGAATCCTCGGTGCGCGGTTCCTACATGCACGACATCCAGTCCGGGGACCTGACGATCCTCTTTCAGGCAGGGCTGGACCGGAAGGTGGAGCTTTTCGGAGCCGCCGCATCGGCAGGCGATATTCTCAGAGATGACGAGGCCCGCCAGATCGGCGAGTTGCTGTTCCGTCCGTCCGAAATTACCCGCCCGCTGGCCGCGCCGCCGGGGACACCAAAAGACCGGGTGCAGACATTGCGCAAGGCGCTCATGGACACGATGAAAGACCCCGAAACGATCGCCGACGGCAAAAAAATTGCCATCGATTTTGCGCCCATGCCGGGTGAACGCATTGCCGAACTCATAGAGAAATTCTACAGGACCCCGCCGCACCTGGTGAAACGGGCGGTGGAACTTTCAGCAGAATGACTAATTCAAACGCTTGATCCTAAATAGTAACGCGCGTTATCATATAGCACGTTATCAAAAGGCAGGCGCAAACTCCGCGAATGGCACATAATCTCGAAAAAGACCCACTTTTCCTGCTTTACGACGTGGCGCGCCTTATGCGTACACGCGCAGACCAGCGGGCTCGACATAACGGGATGACCCGCGCTCAATGGGTCATACTCGCCTGGCTGGAGCTTGAGCCGGGCCAGTCCCAGAACGAATTGGCCGCATTGGTCGAGGTTGAACCCATTACAGTGGCCCGCCTCGTGGACCGGCTTGAGGCGCGCGGCCTGGTTAAGCGGCGTGCCGACCCGAAAGATAGGCGCATCAAGCGACTGCACCTGCAACCGGCCGCCGGTCCGGTTCTTGCCGAAATTCGCGAATACCGCGCCGAATTGGCCAGTTCGATGGAAAAGGCGTTGGGGGGTGAGCAGTTAGAGCAACTGACAGCATCACTTTTCTCTCTGAAGACAGCGCTGCTTGAGGTCACGCAGACCGCGAGCCGAAGGGCTGCGTCATGAGCGCCTCAGCCAATGTCCCGCGCGAGCCGGGCAAAGCTTCCGCCAAGGAAACAACCAAAGAACCTGCCAACGACGCGTCGAAAGATGTCAACAGGGTTGTCGATCTGCGCGAACCTCGCGACGCCCCGCCGCCAGCTCCGCCCGAGTCGCCGCTGCCGGCTGCCCGCGATGACAGGCAGGTACAGGTCAAACCGGTAGCGCCAGATGTGCCCCAGCCGACGCGTCGGGGTCGTGGTTTCCTGCGCGCTGTCTTGATGCTTGGCGGAATTGCGCTGGTGGTCGTGGTTTCGGCCGTGATGTGGCTGCGTGGCGGGCGTTACGTTTCGACTGACAATTCTTACATGCGCGCCGCAAAATTGATGGTGTCCACTGACGTTTCAGGCATCGTCGCGTCAGTTTACGTAAAACAGGGCGAGGACGTGGAGGCGGGGCGGCTCCTCTTCAATCTCGAACCCCGGCAATTTGAAATAGCGGTCTCAGCGGCGCAGGCGCAACTTGATCAAGTACGCCTCACCCTCGACGCTTCACGCAAGGATTATGTGCGTTTGCGCAGCGATATCGCAGCGCAGGAAGCGCTGGTCTCACAGGCCCGCGCAGGCTTTGATCGCGCGTTGGCGCTGGCGCGGCGTGATGCGGGGTCGCAGGCAAATTACGACCAGACGCGCTTTCAACTCGCCGCCGAAGAGAACCGTCTCAAATCTCTGCAGCAGGCAGCGCAGGTTGCGCTCGCGCGTCTGGGCGGCGACGCCAATCGCGCGCTTGAAGCGCATCCACAATTTCACGAAGCCCAGGCGCGCGTGGCCGAAGCTCAGAGACAGCTCGAACGAACAAAGGTGCACGCGCCATTTGCGGGAACCGTTACTTCGGTTGAATCGCTGCAACCGGGAACGTTTCTCGTCGCGGCGACCGCTGCACTGACCAATACCGGAGCCGTCGGCCTGATCGCCAAGGACAATGTCTGGATCGAAGCCAACCTGAAGGAGACCGACCTTACCTTCGCCCACAACGGCAATGCTGTAGAGATTACGCTCGATACCTACCCCGGTCGCGTATGGAAAGGCCATGTCGAATCGATTTTTCCGGCGACAGCGTCGGAGTTCTCGATCCTGCCGGCTCAAAATTCCAGCGGCAATTGGGTCAAGGTCGTGCAGCGGATTCCTGTGCGCATCGCGATTGAACGCAATCCCGGCGACCCCCCGCTGCGTGCGGGCATGAGCACGGTCGTGACGATAGATACAGGCCACAAACGGGGAATCAGCGATCTCTGGCAGATGCTCGGCGTCTCCAGACCTCCTGTGGATCTTGGCTGGTTGGAAAAACTCGCTTCTCCCAGCGGCCACGGCCATTAGCCATGGACGCTTCAGCGCCAGCGGAATTTAAAGTCCCGCCGCACCGGGGCATCATCGTCATTTGCACGATTGCCGCCACGTTGATGCAGACGCTGGATTCGACAATCGCCAATGTGGCGCTGCCCTATATGCAGGGAACGTTTTCGGCGACGCTTGATCAGGTGACCTGGGTCCTGACATCCTACATTGTGGCTGCTGCGGTCATGACTGCGCCGGTAGCATGGCTGGCGGCGCGCTTCGGGCGCAAGCGCATCTTCGTGATCTGCCTTGCCGGCTTTACGTTTTCATCGGTGCTTTGCGGATTCGCGCTGAGCCTTGAACAGATGGTGTTCTACCGGGTGGTGCAAGGCGCCACCGGCGCTGCAATCGTGCCGCTCTCGCAATCGGTCATGATGGATGTCTATCCGATGAACCAGCGTGGCAAAGCTATGGCAATGTGGGGCATGGGCGTGATGGTCGGTCCGATCATTGGCCCGACGCTGGGCGGCTATCTCACCGACGCCTTTGATTGGCGTTATTGTTTTTTCATCAACCTGCCCTTCGGTCTGGCCGCTATGGCCGGACTGGGCTTCTTCCTTCGGGATCGCGTGCCCGATCAGGCTTTGCGCTTCGACTGGACCGGCTTTGTCATTCTTGCCGTGAGCCTGGGCGCATTCCAGTTGATGCTGGATCGCGGCGCCCATAACGACTGGCTTGAATCAGGGGAAATCATCGCCTACGCGGTGATCTCGGGGCTGGGGCTTTATCTTTTTCTGGTCCACGTCTGGCTCTCTCCCAATCCGCTTATCCCGCCCGGCATTTTCCGTGATTTCAATTTTACGGCAGGGCTCAGCACGATGTTCGCCATAGGCGCGGTGCTGGTCGCGAGCGTTGCGCTGCTGGCGCCATACCTACAATCAATGGCGGGGTATTCGGCTTGGGATACAGGACTTCTGCTGGCGCCGCGCGGGGCCGGCGTGATGTTTGCGATGCTGGTCGCCGGTCGCATTGTGGATCGTTTTGAGCCGCGCATCATCATGGTGTTTGGCGTGATGCTGCTGGCCGGTTCGCTTTGGCAGATGTCACGATGGACCCCCGATGTGGCGGCCTTCGACCTTGTCTTTTCGACAACGCTTCAGGGCGTCGGACTCGGCTTTATTTTCATTCCCCTGCAAGTGATCTCCTTTGCAACCCTGCCGGCGCAATACCGCACCGACGGCGCAGCGCTGTTCAGCCTGATCAGGAATGTCGGAAGCGCTATTGGCGTTTCGATTGTCGCGACAATGCTCACGGCGACCCAGCAGATCATGCATGCGCAGATTTCCGAGACCCTGACGCCATTCAGCCGTCTGGCACAAACCGGCGGCGCCTACCTGTTCTGGAATCTGGCCAACCCCCGCGGCCGCGCCGCAATCGACAGCGAAATTGGGCGACAGTCGCTGATTGTTGCCTATTCCAATGATTATCTGATCATGTTCTGGATGACGCTGCCGGCGATCGTCTTGATCCTGATGATGCGAAAGCCACCACGGCGGACCGGGGCGCACCCTGCAGCTCCAGCCGCTCACGCCGACTGACAGCAGACGGCCTCTCAAAAAACGCTGGCAATGTTCTCGCCAATGCTCTTTTATGCGCCCGCCCGGCCCGTCTTGTGCCTTGGGTTTCGAGAATTCACGCCCAACATTCACACGCTGCGTAAGCGTTCAAAAAAGGAAAGAGTATATCATGGGAGAGCAAATTACTTTGACGTGCAAGGATGGGGTCAAGATTGGCGCCTATGTCGCCAAGCCCGCTGGCACGCCCAAGGGCGCTGTCGTCGTCCTGCAGGAAATCTTCGGCGCCAACCAGCATATCCGCGCAGACACCGACAAGTATGCGGCGGCTGGGTATCTCGCCATCGCCCCGGCGCTCTATGATCGCGTAGAGCCGAATGTGGAACTCGGCTATTCTGGGGATGATCCGAAAAAAGGCATGGAGATTCGCGCAAAGACCGAATTGCCCAAGACCCTCATGGACATCGAGGCGGCGATTGATCACGTCAAGGGCGCAGGCAAGGTCGGCATCGTTGGCTATTGCTGGGGCGGCACGCTGGTTTACGCTGCGGCAGTCAATCTGCCCGGTCTGGCAGCAGCATCCAGCTATTATGGTGGCGGCGTTGGCGCCATGTGCGACCAGAAGCCGAAAGTCCCGACCATCTGCCATTTCGGCGAGACCGATCATTCCATTACCATGGAAGTCGTCGAGAAGGTCAAGAAAGCCCAGCCGGACATGCCTGTTTATGTGTATCCCGCCGGTCATGGCTTCAATTGCGACGAACGTGCGTCCTGGCATCAAGAATCAGCCGAACTCGCGCGCAAGCTTACGCACGAGCTCTTCGCAAAGTATGTGGGCTGATCAATCGGCTTGACGGAATTTGGCGGCGGCTCTGTCCGCCGCCTATTTCAGTTGGGTCAGAGAAACGCGGTTTGTGGCGGGTCAATCAATCCTGGTGTCAAAGTGTGGCACTGGAACATCACATCGTCTGTTGTCCGTAGAAATACGGGGCAGACACAAGATTCGATTTGCGCGCAACAACGCAGTGACATAGTTAAGGAAAGCACGGCGTGAAAAAAACGCGAACAGCCGTGTAGCGTTCAGAGGCAGGAGGGGATCTATGTCGAATCAGGGGGCTGAAACGAAGAAACAATTGGGAATAAACATCCCCGTGAGGCAGGAGATTGCTGCAGGCATCTTCCTAATGTTGATTGGCCTGTTTTTTGTCTGGCAATCGACCGATCTGCCGATGGGCACGTTGCGAGCTGTGGGTCCGGGCATGTTGCCTCGCGCCGTAGCTTTAATGCTCGTTGTTGGCGGACTCATCCTTTCCATCATGGGGTTCTTCGACAAGCATGGCCCTATGCTGCCTCTATTCGCCTTCCGGGGCCCATTCTTCATCATCGCCGGGATTTTGTGTTTTGCTGTGTTGATCCGCAGCGTGGGTCTGGTCGCTGCTGGTCCGGTGGCGATGATCGTAGCATCCTTTGCAAGCCCTGAAACGCGCATGGTGGAGACCACGATCTTCGGCGTCATCATGACCGGCGTGTGCATATTCTTGTTCAAGTATATGCTGAACCTGCCCATCCCCGTCATCGCGAATTACTGGTAAGGGGGCGGGAAAATGGATACGCTTGTCGCAAATCTTTACCACGGTTTTGGCGTCGCGCTGACGCTGCAGAACCTCGGTCTATGTTTCCTCGGTTGCATGGTCGGTACTCTGATCGGCGTTCTGCCGGGCGTCGGTCCCATCGCAACCATCGCCATGCTGCTGCCGATCACCTTCGGGTTGCCGCCAACCGGCGCTCTGATCATGCTCGCCGGCATTTATTACGGCGCGCAATACGGTGGATCGACGACAGCCATTCTGGTCAACATCCCCGGCGAGGCGACTGCGGTCGTGACCTGCCTGGATGGTCACCAGATGGCCAAGCAGGGCCGCGCCGGCACGGCGCTCGGCGTTGCGGCGCTCGGCTCATTCTTCGCTGGTACCGTCGCGACGATTTTCATCGCGGGCATGGGCGAACCCCTCACCAAACTGGCGCAATTGTTCGGCCCCGCCGAATACTTCTCGCTGATGGTCATGGGCCTCGTGTTCTCCACCGTTCTGGCGCAGGGCTCGGTCTACAAAGCCATTCTGATGGTGCTGCTGGGACTGCTGCTTTCGACAATCGGCACCGACCTTGAGACGGGTCAGGAGCGCATCACCCTGGGCATCCAGAACCTTTCGGACGGTCTGGACTTTACGCCGCTGGCCATGGGCATTTTCGGGTTTGCGGAAATCCTGCGCAATCTCGATACGCCCGAAGCGCGCGATGTTGTGCGCACTGCGATTGGCAAGCTGCTGCCGTCCTGGGCGGAAATCAAACAGGCGACCCCGCCTGTATTGCGCGGCACCTTCATCGGAGGTCTTCTGGGAATTCTGCCGGGCAATGGCGCAGTGCTTGGGCCGTTCGCTTCCTACACGATCGAAAAGAAGATCGCGAAGGATCCGAGCCGCTTTGGCAAGGGCGCCATTGAAGGCGTCGCCGGTCCTGAATCTGCCAACAACGCCGGCGCACAAACGGCGTTTATCCCGCTGCTCACGCTCGGCATTCCGCCCAACGCCGTCATGGCGCTGATGGTTGGCGCGATGACCATTCACGGCATCATCCCCGGCCCGCAGGTCATGACCAAGAACCCCGACCTGTTCTGGGGCATGATTGCGTCAATGTGGATCGGCAACGCGATGCTGGTCATTATCAACCTGCCGCTGATCGGCATGTGGGTGAAGTTGCTCAAAGTGCCCTATCGCATGATGTTCCCGGCGATCCTGATCTTCTGCTGCATCGGCATTTATTCAGTGAATAATGCAATGGAGGATGTGCTCTCCTGCGCCTTCTTCACGTTCTTTGGATACCTCCTGATCAAGTTCGGTTACGAGCCGGCGCCGATGTTGCTCGGCTTCGTGCTGGGCAAGCTGATGGAAGAAAAATTCCGTCAGGCCATGATCCTGTCGCGCGGCAGCTTCTGGACCTTTGTCGAGCGTCCGGTTTCGGCTGTGCTGCTTGCAATTGCGGTTTTGCTGCTCGTCATCGCAGCCATGCCCAGCATCAGCAAGAAACGGCAGCAAGTCTTTGTGGAATAGTTCAGGAGCTTCCACTTTATTGGACTAAAGTCACTATGGCGGCACTGGAAGTGCCGCCATTTTGCATTGTATGGGACTGAGGCCACGGGACAATAAAGTCCGGCGACAGCGACGTTTGGGCATAGCCTATTAGGGCCTGTCGTCATTTAAGCCAAACGATGGCGCAAACCAAATGCAGCCCTGCGAGGAAGTTT
>CAMDKB010000184.1 GCA_945901195.1 Rhizobium sp. Q54 | reverse complement strand
TCGTCACCAAGCGAATTGCGGAGGTGCTTGGTGCTGTTCTGGTGACAGGGGCAATTGCGATTGGCCTTGCACTCGTGACCTGGTCAACCCAGGATCCAAGTCTGAATTACGCATCCAGTGAACATATCAAGAATCTGTTGGGCTTTCCGGGCGCCATCGCTTCCGATTGTCTGATGCAGATGGCTGGACTAGGCGCAATTGTCTTGATTTTTCCCATCGGTGTATGGGGCTGGCGTTTGATGTCGTCGCATCGGCTCGATCGAATCAGTTTGCGAATCGCCTGTTGGATTTCCGGTGCCCTCCTGGGGTGCGCATTTGTGACTCTTCTGCCGACGACGGATCGCTGGCCGTTGCCCACCGGACTAGGCGGGGTGATTGGTGACGCGCTGGTCCGGTTGCCGCGAATGTTTTTTGGTCATTCAAAACCTGTCACGCTCATCATGGCGGCAACTTGCGGGCTGCTTTGTGTGTTGGCCATATCGGCCGCCGTTCGGGCTCGCTATGAGGATCCATTTGCTGACGATGCTGAGGATTTTAATAAGCCAGTCACACGAAAGAGTGGGAAAGATCAGACTTCAGATCACGATTCCGACAGCCATGGTGAGCCTGGCTGGGCCATCGTCGCAGTAGGGGCTGTGATTCACGGGTTTTTGAGTCTCAAGTCGTCTCTTCTGCGGAGCAGGAAAAAATCCCCAGTCAGGCACGGGGACGATGATGACTACGCCTGGGCGGAAAAACCAAAGGCTGCCGATCTCTCACGCATCGAACCTCGCGGTTCAATTGCTGAAGCACCAATGTCCCCTCCGGATAGGCTGGCGCCTTCCGGATTGCACCTTGGTGCGCCAATAGGGTCCGTAGTTCGGCCGAGACTATCGCCGATTGTTGATGAAGCAGAAATATCGCCTCGCATCTCAGCGCCGGTCGCTGCAATCAAGCCGGGCCGGCGAGCAGCTCGCGAAGCTCAGCCCTCCCTGCTCGACGAACCGAAATATCAATTGCCGCCGCTCCTTCTTTTGAGCGAGCCAAAGAAAGTCACGACCAACAAGCTTTCAATGGATGCGCTGGAACAGAATGCGCGTTTGCTTGAGGGCGTTCTAGATGATTTCGGCGTCAAGGGGGAAATCATCAATGTCAGGCCGGGACCAGTGGTCACGCTTTACGAACTTGAGCCTGCGCCTGGAATAAAATCGTCTCGGGTCATCGGCCTCGCCGACGACATAGCGCGCTCCATGTCTGCGCTGTCAGCACGCGTAGCAGTAGTGCAGGGGCGAAATGCAATTGGCATAGAACTTCCAAACCAGTACCGCGAAACCGTTTACTTGCGCGAATTGCTGGCATCGGAAGATTTCGAGCGCTCAAAACATCGGCTTGCAATTGCAATGGGTAAGACCATCGGCGGAGAGCCGGTTACTGTCGACCTGGCGCGGATGCCGCATCTTCTGGTTGCGGGTACGACAGGATCGGGCAAGTCTGTCGCAATTAACACGATGATCCTCTCTTTGCTCTACCGGCTGAAACCGGACGAATGCAAATTGATCATGATTGATCCGAAAATGCTTGAATTGTCGGTTTACGACGGTATTCCGCACCTTCTCACGCCCGTTGTCACCGATCCCAAGAAGGCTGTTGTCGCCCTCAAGTGGGCCGTCCGCGAGATGGAAGACCGCTACAAGAAGATGTCGAAAATCGGCGTCCGCAATATCGACGGCTTCAACGTACGGGTCGCTGAGGCAAGGGCTAAAGGGGAAACGATCAAGCGGACGGTGCAGACCGGCTTTGATAAAGAGACGGGCCAAGCCATATTCGAACATGAGGCGCTCGAGCTTACGATTCTCCCTTATATCGTTGTGATCGTCGACGAAATGGCGGACCTCATGATGGTTGCCGGGAAAGATATCGAAGGCGCTATCCAACGCTTGGCTCAGATGGCGCGCGCGGCCGGCATCCATCTGATCATGGCGACCCAACGGCCATCGGTCGATGTTATTACCGGTACGATCAAGGCGAATTTCCCAACCCGCGTGTCGTTCCAGGTGACGTCAAAGATCGACAGCCGTACCATTCTGGGTGAACAAGGCGCCGAACAGCTGCTCGGCCAGGGCGATATGCTCTATATGGCGGGTGGCGGCCGGATATCGCGTGTCCACGGACCGTTTGTTTCGGACACCGAGGTCGAAAAAATTGTCGCTCATCTCAAGACGCAGGGCCAGCCCCAGTACCTTGATGCAATTACTGTCGATGAGGACGAAGCGGCGGGCGATGATGGCTCTGAAACCCCGGGCAACCTGGATTCGGACGAGGGGTTAGATCTCTATGATCGTGCGGTCGCGATTGTTCTGCGCGACCGGAAATGCTCGACGAGCTATATCCAGAGGCGGTTGTCAGTGGGTTATAACAAGGCGGCGTCCCTGGTTGAACGTATGGAAAAAGAAGGTCTTGTCAGTTCCTCCAATCATTCCGGAAAGCGCGAAATTCTGGTTGGTGGGGGTGTTGACCGCGCGTTTGAGCTCGGACCAGACGACGACCGGTAAGAGGCAGAAATAATTTCCTGCCGAAGTATTGCCACAGGGTACGCGTAACAGCACATGTGAAAAAAAATGGGCGCCCCTCATGTCGAAAACTAAATTTGGTATCTTTCTGTTTTGTGCAAGCTTGCCGGTGACAGGCGAAGCTTTGGCCCAACTCGACCTTCGTCCCAAATCTTCGGCTCCCGCGTCTCAGGCGATCACGCGCGCTGCGCCACCACCGAATATTTCGAACACGGATACTGCAGCCATTATTCAAAAGGCCAATGGCTATTTTAACAGCG
Source organism: Rhizobium sp. Q54 (assembly GCA_945901195.1). Taxonomy (GTDB): domain Bacteria; phylum Pseudomonadota; class Alphaproteobacteria; order Rhizobiales; family Beijerinckiaceae; genus Terripilifer. The sequence continues at coordinate 5,858 of CAMDKB010000184.1, read as the reverse complement.
TGCGCATGATGTCGGCTGATTTCACCCAGATTGGCGCTGATGGCAGGCAAACAACCGGTAAATTTTACCTCCAGAAGCCCGGACGGCTTCGTTTTGTCTATGATGCGCCATCGCCGCTTGAAATCATCGCCGATGGGCGCAGCGTCGCTGTCCGCAACCGGAAAGTTGCCAAGCAAGATCTGTATTTCATTGGCCAGACGCCGCTCAAATTTTTGCTGAATTCACAGATCGATTTAGCCAAAGACACGAAGGTTCTTGAAGCCAAAAGCGGGCTTGATCAGGCCTATGTGAAAATTGAGGACAAGGCGACCTTCGGCGGTACCTCCCGAATTCAGCTGTTTTTCGATGCGAAAACGTTTGCCCTGACGAGCTGGGTTGTACTCGATCCACAGGGCTTTGAGACCAAGGTTTCGCTGGCAAAGGTCGATCTACAGGCAAAGCCCGATCCCGGTTATTTCAAGATAAATTACGAGCGGCTCGATAGCGCGAATTGAACAAACTGTTTACACAGCGGCGCGACCAACATTTCTTGCATCCGGGTAGTTGATTTTTATTGCCTGAACGTGACTGATTGGCCGTGAGATCACTCGCGAGCGCCAAGCCGCGCGGCTCTCCCGGCAATATACTCAGGTTGGGCTTCCCATGAAATTGAAAATCGTCACCTGGAACATCAACTCCGTCCGGTTGCGCAAGGGGTTGGTAGAGCGCCTTATCCAGGAACAGTCGCCGGATGTTATCTGCCTGCAGGAAATCAAATGCCGGGATGCCGAATTCCCCGGCGGCACATTCCGCCCGCATGGCTACGAACATCAAGCCGTAGCGGGCCAAAAGGGTTATCACGGGGTCGCCATTCTTTCGCGCGTGCCATTTGGACAAGTGAACAAGCAGAATTTTTGCGAAATGGGCGATGCGCGGCATATCAGTGTCAAACTGGAAGCAGGCAATACAGAGATTGATCTACACAATTTCTACATCCCCGCAGGCGGCGATGTTCCAGATCGAGAGCAAAATCAAAAATTCGGCCACAAACTGGATTTCGTCGATGAGCTGACGACGTGGATCACGAAAGATAAGCTTGCGGAAGAACACGCAATATTGGTCGGGGATCTTAACATCGCGCCATTTGAACATGATGTGTGGAGTCACAAGGCGCTGTTGAGGGTTGTTAGTCATACGCCTGTCGAAGTTGAGAAGCTGAACCGGGCCTTCGCGGCGGGCCCGTGGCATGACGCTCTCAGACACTTTGTTCCTGAGAACGAGAAACTTTATACGTGGTGGAGCTATCGTTCACCCGATTGGGCTGCTGCAGACAAGGGCCGCCGGCTGGATCATGTGTGGGTCAGCAAGAAGCTGGCGCCAGGTTTGAAGAACATGAAAGTGTTGAAGGATGCGCGGGGCTGGGAACAACCCTCCGATCACGCGCCAGTCATTGTCGAACTGGAGCTCTGAGATGGCCCGGGATCTCAGTTCGCTGGGCTTTATCGGTCTTGGCAATATCGGTTTGCCAATGTCAGTCGTGCTATTGCAGGCCGGCTTCAAGGTGACCGGTTATAGTCTGACGAATATAGAAAAGTTTGAAAAGGCTGGCGGTGTCGCAGCTTCCAGTGCAGCTGATGTAGCGCGGCGGTGTTCAGTCATACTTCAATGTCTGCCTGCAGCGCCGGCTTTGGAATCGGCAGTATATGGCGATGATGGAATCCTGTCTGTCTTGTCCCCAGGGAGTGTGCTTATCGAATTGAGTTCCTATTCACTCGCAGACAAGGCGCGCCTGCGCCAAGCGATTGAAGCGAAAGATTCCGCATTGCTGGATTGCGAACTAACAGCGCGTTCAGCCGGAAAAACAGTGGCGGCAAAAGAAGAGGTTATATTCGTCGGTGGCGACAAGGAATTGGCCGATGAAATGAAGCCAGTGTTTGACGCGTTGACACCCCATAACAGGTATATGGGTGAATTTGGCGCTACGCTCAAAGTGAAAACGGTGAACAACCTTCTGGTTGGGGTCAATGCAATGGCGGCAGCTGAGGCGCTTGCTTTAGGGGCCCGAGCGGGCCTTGATCCTGTTCTCCTTGCTGAACTGCTTCCACAGGGCGCAGGTAACTCCATGAGCCTCGAAAATTACGGTTTAGCGATGGCGCAAGAGCGATACGCCGAAATTCTCACAGGCGAACTCGGTGTATTAAACAAATATTTCGGTCTCATCGATGATCTTGCTACAGCTTGTGGTGCAGCAACACCTTTGACGGATGTGACACGGAAATATTTCGACAAGGCGATGCAATCAGGTCATGCCCATCATGGTGTGCAGGCGCTGTTTGATGTTCTGAAGAAGAGCTGATTTCAATTTCAGAAAAAACTCATCGGATCAACATCGACCTGGACGCGGACGCCTCCCCGTTCGGGCGGACCTGCGGCCAGTACAGCGCGTAGAAAACCTTGCAAGTCTGCTTGACGTGGCGCTTTGACGAGCAACCGAAAACGATGGCGTCCGCGTACGACCGCAATGGGCGCCTCGGCGGGCCCCAGAATTACTGCATCGCCTTCTTCGGGAATATGTCCGGCACGTGATAGCTGCCAGCGGTCTGAAGGCGGTAACGCATGGGCGGCGCGCACGATCGCTCTTGCGTGCATTTCGGTGGAAGCCCTGTCTTTTCCAGATATGATCAATGCGGCCAGGCGGCCAAAAGGCGGCAGGCCCGCTCGTTCGCGCTGGGCGATTTCTTCGTCGTAAAAGCGTTCGCTGTCGCCGGAGATGAGGGCCTGCATGACCGGATGTTCAGGTTGCCAGGTCTGAACCAGCCCAAGGCCAGGGCGGTCGCCACGGCCAGCGCGCCCTGTCACCTGCTGCAATAATTGAAACGTGCGCTCTGCCGCTCGCGGGTCACCGCTTGTCAGGCCAACATCGGCATCGATGACGCCGACGAGAGTTAGTTGCGGAAAATTATGTCCCTTCGCGACAAGCTGCGTACCGATGACAATATCAAATGCGCCGGAGGCGATGTCTTCCAGCTCTCTTTTGAGCCGTTCGGTTCCGCCGGGAAAATCTGAAGACAGCACAATCCTGCGCGCTTCGGGAAAGCGCTCGGCGACTTCATCGGCGAGGCGTTCAACGCCGGGACCACAGGCAACAAGAGAATCAACCGCCGAGCATTCCGGGCAAGTTTCAACCCTGCGTTCGATGTGGCCGCAATGATGGCACATGAGGGCGCGCCTGAAACGATGCTCCACCAGCCAGGCGGTACAATTCGGGCATTGAAACTTGTGGCCGCAGGAATTGCACAATGTGAGCGGAGCATAGCCGCGGCGGTTTAGAAACAAGAGTGCCTGTTCACCGCGCGCTACGACGTGTTCGACACTCGCTGCCAGTCTTGGCGAGAGCCATTTTCCCCGCGCTGGACCGGCTGTTTTCAGATTGATTGCGTGCAGATCGGGCAAGACACGACCGCCAAAACGGGCTTGCAGCCGCAAGTGCCGATAGCGGCCCTGCTGTGCATTGACGCGAGATTCAATTGAGGGCGTCGCGGAAGCTAGCACGACGGCGGCGTGTTCAAGCTGACCTCTTACAACGGCCATGTCGCGTGCATGATACGGCACTACATCTTCCTGCTTGTATGCTGCTTCATGTTCCTCATCGACGACGATAAGTCCCAAATTTGCGAACGGAAGGAAAAGCGCTGAGCGTGCGCCAGCGACCACCTTGACCTCGCCGGATGTAACGCCGTGCCAGATTCGTTGGCGCTTACGCGCCGAAACACCCGAATGCCATTCGGCTGGCCGGACGCCAAAGCGTGCGGCGAATCGATCGAGAAATTGGCCAGTCAGTGCAATCTCTGGCATCAGGATCAGAGCCTGGCGACCTGCCCGAATGGCTGCGGCGACAGCTTCGAAATAGACTTCTGTCTTTCCTGAACCCGTTACCCCTTCGAGCAGCGTGACCGAGAACGACCTGGCCGATACGCTTGCGGCAAGAGCATCGGCAGCTGCCTGTTGGTCGCTTTCCAGATTTGTGGTGGCGAAATTGACGTCTGGGGGCAATGCCGCAGGCTCAGGCGGCAAGGCAATCGCTTCCAGGGCGCCCTCATCAACGAGAGCGTCCACGACTCCGCTGGAACAGGAGGCAAGTGCGGCGAGGGCTGATTTGGAATGTGTCAGCCCGCCTTCTGCAGCCTTGATGACACGTAATCTGGCAGGCGTCATGCGTTGTGGCAGTGTCCCGCCTTCCGCAATGCGGATGCCGACCCGTACAGGTTCGGGTCCGGAATTCTCCGGTGCGCGCGCGACCATTCGCAAGACCATGCCGCGTGGACTTAAGGTCCAGCGGGCAATCCAGTCGACAAATTTGCGCAATGGGTCAGCGATTACCGGGTAGCCGCATTTCTTTATGATGGCCTTGAGATTGGACCCTGAGGGAGAACTACGAATTTCCCAGACGATGCCTATCGCTTCACGCGTGCCCAACGGGACTTCGACAAAATCTCCGGCTTGAAGGCTCAGGCCATGGGGAATGCGATAAGAATATGCCGTATCTACGGCGACAGGTACGAGAACGTCGGCGATGGTGTTACCGCCTTCGGCTGATGTGCCGGAACTGGAATCAGTGTCGCCCATGGGGGCTCTTAGCATTCCTTGCGCAATGCTGCGAAAGCGGAGTTATTTCTTTTCGATCTCCACGATCTTGCGAACCCGTTCGCGTTGGGACGGCGTGAGCTGATTGACGACCTTGTCGACGTTTTTCGTGGTCACACTACTATCGGCGTAGTCAATATAGCGCTGAGACTTCTCACCTTCCTCAACAACTTCGCGATCAGTGAGCATTTGTTTGACTGCCTCTGACAGATAGGCGAGTCGCGCCGCAGGCATATTTGGGGGGAGAACGATGATTCGGCCCAGGTCCTGAACAGATGAGTGGAAATCTAGCAGCCACTCGGCTTCTGGCGAAAGTTTTTCGGTTTCAAATACCGTGGGAAGGTCGGGGAAAAAACGGGAGCGCTTGCGGGACATGTTTGCAAGTGGTCTGACGTCGCCCGCTTTTACATAATTGTTGGCCGATGTGTCCGAAACATAAACCGAATCCATTTCATTCCGCGCGACAGCGAGCGCAACTTCGTTGCTACCCTTGTAGCCGAGCACTACTTTGCACTTTAGCGACAAGGCTTCGCAGGTTACCTGCGCGCCATCGGACATTCCATCAATAGGTCCTCCCGCGCCCCAAAGAATGTCCTTGGTAACTTTCCGCGCTTCGCCGATGGACTGCAGCCCGTTGTTCTTCGGGGCGAGCCAAAGCCAAGGGGAAACGCTGACAGTAGCGATATGGGTCATCTTGCCAAGATCGTAACGAACTGCGCTGACGCCGACAATTTGCGAAAGAGCGGCCGCAGTTCCATTGATCAACATCATCTGGATACCGTCAGGCGGTGCGGCATAGAGCCGGTTAAGGGCCACCAAGCTTCCTGCCCCTGGCTGATTTTCGACAACGACAGTTGCGCCGAGGCGTTTTGTCAGATGAGGTGCAAGCATGCGAGCATAGGCGTCGTAGCCGCCGCCGGGTCCAAAACCGACAATCATTTTGACGGTTTTGCCCTTGTAGAACTCCGCTTCGTCTGCACGGGCCGACACGCTGGCGGCCGTCAGCGCAGCAAGGCTTGCTGTCGCAAAAGACCAGAGGCGAGTGGCTTTAAACCTTAACATGAAATTTCTCCCGATCTTTTATCGCTATGTGTCACATCCCGGTAGGTGATATGGCTGTTTTCTGAACAACTCCGGCTTCAGGCTATGCCAGTCCTTCATGGCCTGCAAGGGTGTCTTGCTGCCCAAGGCTGATTGCGGAAGCTGCTGGTTGTAAAGCAGCACGTAACGATGCA
>CAMDKB010000183.1 GCA_945901195.1 Rhizobium sp. Q54 | reverse complement strand
AGAAAATTCTCGAAATCGCTTTCCGGCGTGATGGCTGACGTGGAGCGGACATGGAAGAGTTCTGGCCTGTGGGGCAGCCGGGGCTCGATGCCATCGCGCATGTCCTTGGCCAGCTTCAACAACATTCGCCGGGCGGTGATGACTGGCAGATCCGAGGCGACCAGTAATTCGCGCTTGCGGTCCACGATCCTGCCTGCCCCAAGTCCGAAGGCGCTCGGCATATTCTCCTGCAGGGCGCGATCCTGATCGGTCGTCGCATGAATGCCCGAGAAGTTGATGTTGCGCTGCCGGGCGCGATCAAGCCCGTAATCATTTTCCGCCACCGCATTGGATTGGAACGTGTCGATGCGATAGCCATCAGGCAGCGTGTAGATGCTGGCATGCAAGGGTGGGGGAAAGCCGTTGCCCTGGTCGATGAAGTCAATTTCCTCACGCGTATAGGGCCGGTCGGCGCGATAGGCATACGTTACGACAGAGGTATGTTCATCGTCGATGGGCACCCAGGCGCGACCGCTGCGTGGCCAGAGATCGTTGGGGATCATGGAAAACATCGGCAGCATCCATTGTGTAACACGCCAGTAATAATCACCTGTATTGGTTTGCCGCCGCGCGCCATAGACAAAACCGTAATCGCGTTCAACCAGCTTCATCACGGGCGCGCCATCGACAAGTCCCTTGGCGATGGGCGATGTCTGCATGACAGGCGGGTCGATTGTGCGCGGCACGAGATCGCGATGCAGCCAGCTGATGTGCGAGGAGTCTATTTCGCCTTCCATCCCCTGCGCCCAATTGGAGCGCTGCAGCCAACGCGCTACATAGACATGATCATCCGGCACACGTAGCCATTCCATATGTGGCAGATCCGGCAGTTCCGCCGGAGGCCCCATGTAGACCCAGATCATGCCGCCAGCTTCCCGCGTGGGGTAGCCGGGAATTTTCGCGCGGGCCTTCAGTGCGTTGGTGTCGAAATTCGGCGGCAAATTGGGAATTTCCACGCAATGGCCAAGCGTGTCGAATTTCCAGCCATGATAGGCGCAACGCAAGCCGCATCGCTCGTTGCGGCCAAAGAACAATGGCGCAAGTTTATGCGGACAATACGCGCCAATAATCCCAACTTCCCCATTGCTGTTGCGGAAGGCTATCAGATCTTCCCCCAACAGCCGCAGCCGTCTGGGGGCGCCATCCTTCTGAAGCATTTCCGCAGACGCGAGCGCTGGAAGCCAGAAGCGCCTGAAGACTTCGCCCATCGGCGTACCCGCGCCCACCCGGCAAAGAAGTTCATTGTCTTCGTCCGAGAGCATGGCTTTGGCGCCTGTCTATTTCCATTCAAGGATGTTGATGGTGAAGCCCTCCGAAAAGGAACGTCCGGGTGCGGGTATCTTGAGGTCAACCGAATGGATGAGCGTACCTGCCAGCGGGATGAGAGGCATGGAAAACCGCTCGGTGTTCACCTTGTCGAAAAGGCGGCGGTAGATTTCGATGCGTTTGGCCGGATCGAATTCAAGCTGGCCACCGACGTAGAGCTTGGTCAGTTCCTCATCGCCATTGTAGTTGCGGTCACCGGGCGCATAGAAAAATCCGGCGGTATTTTCCACATCAGGCGCGCCAACTGAATTGTCCCACAGCACGATATACGCTGTGAGTTCACCGCCACCACGCTTCTTCACAAAAGCGGGCAACGCCATGGAATCGAGCGCAACGTTGATTCCAATCTGGCGTAGCTGGCCCGTGATGGCTTCTGCGACAGGTCGCGAAGCACCCCAGGTTCCCACGGTCACCTTGAAGCCATTGGGATAGCCAGCCTCGGCGAGCAATTGCTTGGCTTTTGCAGGATCATAAGACGGCGGTTCTGTGGACTGCGCGCAGCCAATATTCCAGGGATGGCACATGGATTTCTGCAGTGGCATGGCGGCGATTTCTGCAGGTTGCAGTGCTTTTACCAGGGCTGTGCGATCGATACCGCGCATGATCGCTTCGCGCACACGCTTGTCCTTGAAGTAGTTGACACCCGAACGGCCAATGGCGTCGAGCATGAGATAGGCATAGGCGTTCGTGGGCCGCGTCGAGATTTCGATCTGCGGGTTCGCCTTGAAATTCTCCGCAACATCGGGTGTCACGTCGTAAATCAAATCAAGATCGCCCACCATGATCTTGGCGAGACGAGTCTGTTCGTCGGGAATGGAATGAAGCTCAATGCGTTTGATCGCGCCGGCAGGCTTGCCTGCGTTGGCGTGCTTGTATCCTTCATTCCGCTCGAAGATGACACCCTTATTGGGGTCTACCTGCGTGGCGCGATATGGCCCGGTTCCAATCGGGGCGCGACCGAATGTCTGCTTGTCACTAAGCTTGACATGATGCCGCGAGGGAAAGATGGGCGGGTTAGTCGCCAGGCGTGCTTCAAAAGGCGCCATGTCGGATTTGGCGGATATGCGAACGGTATATTGATCGATTTTCTGTGCACCCGCGAGCCAGCCGAACGTTGCGTCCTTGAAACGGAAGCGGGTTTCCGGATCCAGAATGAAGTTCACGGTATAGACGACATCGTCGGCGTCGAGTTCGTCGCCATTGTGGAACTTGACGCCTTTGCGCAAGTTGAACTCGAGTGTCTTGCCATCAATGCGTTTCCAGGATTCGGCGAGGCCTGGTACGAGTTCTTTCTTGACCGGATCGAAGTTGACCAGCGTATCGAGCACCATGCGTGACATCATGCTGGTCTGCGGCGAAGGATCGAAAATGCCGTCAATGGATGAGACGGGTTGATGGATGCCGATGCGAAGGTTGTCTTTTGATTTCTGGGCAAAGGCTGTTGTCGCCGACGCCACACTCATGACGGCAACCACCGCCATCGCTATACGTGAATAGGCCATGTTCCACTCCGCTCGCAATGTTTCGCTGCTTTGTGCAGCTGTTGTTATGAGCGGGAGGCTACGACGGGAATGAGGGCAGGGTCAATTTATATCAATGGCGGTTTCGATTGACCTATGGGTCAATCGAAACATCCGGCGCATCAGCGCCGAAGCGCGTTCGCGCTTGCCAACGCCGATGAGTCAAGCCTCACCGGCCGTTGGTATCATCTGTTAGCCTGCTTTGCGGCGGCCTTCCCAGAGCCAGCCGGCAATGATGCTGCCGAGCAGGACAAGCAATCCCAGAAAGCCAATCGCCAATGGCGCTATTCCGATCCCGGTGATGACGCTCGCCCCTGTGCGTTTGATCCCGATGAAATCGGAACCCCCATAGATCGGGCTCGGCCCCATGGATGCAAAGCGCGGCAACACAATCTCCGCGCTGCCTGCAGCGATGCGGCGAACTGTGCCGCCTGAGGCTTCGGCGAGCGGCTTCAATTTGTCGAGGGTCGAAACCACTTCGCGAAATTCGCGCGGATTTTCCGGGCCAACGTTGACAAGCGCTGTAAGTGTCCCGTCGCTAAGTTTGTAAAGGCCCAGCTCCTCGACCTTGATATTGGCGCGAGAGAGTCCTGGCTCGCCTGCCGTCAGGGCCACCTGCTGATTTGCGCCAGAGGGTGGAGTGAGTGTGACCGGCGGCGCTTCTGGTTTGAGGCTCTGGCGCTCGATGGTGATCTCGCGGCCCTTTGCGGTCGCGCGCAGGGCTTCCTCTTCAAGCTCGGGTTCTTTCATCAGCCAGTGAGCGACACGGCGCAACAATTCCTGATGGGGTCCGCCATTGTCGAAACCGCGCGCCCACAGCCAGATTTGATCCGACAACAGTAGACCGACGCGGCCTTTTTCCTCGCGTGAAAGAACAAGGAGCGGGCTATTGTCGGCGCCCGACATTACGGGCACGCCGCGCACTGGCTGGGTGCTCACCTGCCGGAACCACTGGCTCCAGGCGGGAGGTTCCTGCGCCGAACCGGGCAAGGCGCGCGTGACAGGATGCTTGTTGCCGGTCTCGGTTATGCGTGCGTGAAAGGGACGATCGATCACCTTGCCATCGGGACGGGCGGGCGCGATGGCGCCGAGCGCCGAATAAAACAGCCCGTCGCGATTGGCATAGTCGGGACCCACCGCGATCATCAGCGCGCCGCCGTCGCGCACATAGCGCACGATGTTTTCGAAATAGAGCGGCGGCAGGATTGTCTGGTTGGAATAGCGATCAAAGATGATCAGATCAAAATCCTTGATGCGCCGGCCAAAGAGATCGGCCGTCGGGAAGGCAATGAGGGAGAGTTCGCTGATCGGCGTCCCGTCCTGTTTCTCCGGGGGGCGCAGGATGGTGAAGTGAATGAGATTGACGTTGGCGTCGGACTTCAAAAGATTGCGCCACATCCGCTCGCCCGCATGCGGCTCGCCTGATACAAGCAGCACACGCAGTTTGTCGCGAATACCCTCGATGGTGATCACAGCCTTGTTGTTTAAGGCGGTGAGTTCATCCGGCAGCGCGGCCACGTCCAGTTCGATGACATTGGGGCCGCCGTGTTCGATGCGCACTTCCACGCGAATTGTCGCGCCGGCCTGGGCGCGCTGACGCGATATTTCAACGCCATCGCGGCGCACGACGAGTTCAATCGGCTCGCCCTTGTTGGCGGTGTCATGCACACGCGCCGAAATTGTCTGCGGCTTGCCGACGAGACCAAAACGGGGGGCTTCAACGAGTTCGATGCGGCGGTCGCGTTCGCCTTCTTGTCCCGTGATGAAAGCGTGCAGGGGTGCGCGGAACCCCATCGCCTCAGCGCTCGCAGGAATATCGTGCACGACGCCGTCCGTTACGATGATCGCGCCGCCGATGCGGTCGGGCGGAACATCGGACAGGGCGCCCGCCAGCGCATTGAACAGGCGTGTGCCGCCGTTGTCATTATCCGACGCGCCGCCGGTGACAAAACGCGCTTCCACATTGGGCATGGTCGTGAGCGCCGCCTCGATTGCCTTGCGCGCCGCTGCGGTTTGCGCGGGGCGTTCGCGGATCTTCTGGCTCGCGCTTTCATCAATCACAATAGCGACGACATCTTTCAGGGGCGTGCGATCCTCGCGAACGAGCGAGGGATCGGCGAGCGCGAACAGGATCATCGCAAGCCCAAGGGCGCGCACCAGAGTTCCGCGCCGTCCGGCATAAAGTCCGAGCGCAATGACGGCTGTCGCGCCAATCGCCAATGCGATCAGGACAGGCCATGGCAGCAGAGGCGAAAGCGCTATGTTGAACTGGGTCATGTGCGAGCCTTCATGAAGTCACAGCCCCAGCCGGTCGAGAATGTCTTTGGCATGCACCTGATCGGCTTTGTAATTGCCTGTCAGTGTATACATGACGATGTTGACGCCGCTGCGTATGGCGAATTCGCGCTGGCGCGGCGCGCCCGGCTGCAGCGGAAATAGCCCCTGGCCGCGCGCATCGACGGCCCAGGCCGCAGCAAGATCGTTTGATGTAATGATAATGGGAGAAACAGAATCGCCCGCGCGCGTCGGGCGTCCTGCGTCTTCCTTGCCGGCGGCTGGCAGCGCCTCGATCCAGGTTTGCCCGACCATGTAGCGCCCGATCAGACGATCCAGAAGATAGAAAGTCTTGGTGATCACGTGATCGCGCGGTACGGGCTCAAGCTCTGGCACGTCGACACTGGAAAGCAACCGGCGCAGCCAGGCTGTCTCTGCCGTTGGCGTTTCGCCGGGGCGGTTGAGCAAGGCATCGCGCGTATCGAACAGGATAGTGCCCCCTTCCTTCATGAAGGCGGCGATGCGCGTGACCGTTTGGGCTTGCGGTTGCGGGAGGTTGGCGACAACCGGCCAGTAGAGCATGGGATAGAAGGCGAGTTCGTCGCGCGCGGGATCCACGCCTATCGGTTCGCCGGGCGAGAGCGCCGTGCGAGCGCGAAGGGCAGACGAGACGGCTGCAAGTCCTAGTTTGCTGGCTTCGTCGACCGCAGAATTGCCTGTTACAATATAGGCAAGACGGGTTTTAAGAACTGATTCCAGGTCGCGGACATTGAGTGCGGGCGGCTTCACGCTGGCCGCAGGGTTTGCCGGGGCTGTGGGCGTCTGTGCGGATGCGTGATCGGGCGCGAAACTGAGAATTGCGAGCAGGCCAGCGATAGCGGCAGCCGCCGCTTTGCCTGGGCCGATGCGGCGCGGGCCGATGCGCAGGCCCCCTGCCAGTAGAATCGAGGCGATGGCATCGGCAAGGAAAAGCAGCATGGCCAAAGCAATGATCCACGGTCTGAGATCGACGGGTTCGCTGGTCTGGAGGGTTTGCATCTCGATATTCAGTCCTGAAAAATCGGCGCGTGTAATCGTATCATCACGCTTGAGGGTATTCACGGCGCGCAAGGCTTCTCGTGGTCCGTAGAAACCGGGCGGAAAATCGAGGCTGGAGCGGCCGGTATAATTGACCGGAACGGGCCGCGCTGTCACGGGCGGGCTGCCAAAAACGCCAAAGCCATCGAGGATGCGCGTGGGCGCGAGTGTTTCCGTGCGCGTATCTTCCGCATCTTTGGCTGCATTCGATGTGCCGCTGGCTTCGCCTGCCTCGCCTTCGCCGGCCATGGCAATGGTGCGGCGGAGGAAGTCCACAAACAAGCCTGATAGCGGCAGGTTCGACCAGGTCATGTCCGCGGTCACATGGACCAGGACTACGAGTCCCTTGCCACGGCGCACCGCAGTGATCAGCGGCGTCCCGTCATCAAGTGTTGCCCAGGTCTTGCCGGGAAGGCCGATCTCTGGCTCGGCCAGCACCTGCCGGGTGATGACGACTTCGCCGGGAATTTCCAGTCCAAAGAATGGTGATTCCCTTTCAAAAGGCGCAAGCTTGCGCGGTTGTTCCCATGACAACGCACCACCCAGAACGCGTCCGCCGCGGCGCAATTTCACCGGTACAAGGTCGTCTGATCCTGCCGCAAGGCGCGAGCCGGCAAAACGCAGGAGCACACCGCCCTGCTCGACAAACTTTACAAGTTCGGATTCCACTGGCTTGGCGACGATGCCGACATCGGCGAATACGATGACCGAGGGTTTGTCATCAAGCGCTGCCAGCACCGGGTCGAGGTTTCCCGCCTTGGGCTCTCGCACTTCGGCGAAAGGTTGAAGCGCGCGCGTGAGGAAATAAGAGGGTGCAAGCAGGGGCTGCGCAGTGTCTGCCGTTGCGCCCGACACGATGGACACGCGTCGGCGCTTCCACCTGGAGTCGAGCAAGGTCACAGCGCCCGCGTTATGTTCGTCGTAGATTTCTATGCGCGCAATTTCGTTGCGCAACTCGATAGGGAGTTCGAATTTCGTCTTCGCCTCATTTGCCGTGCCGAAATTGAAGGGCGCATCGCCGATCGACAGACCTTTCAGATCATAGGCGCGCAGGATACCCGACGGGCGCGCATTCGAATCGGCGCGGCGCACAACAACCTCGAGTGCGCCGGGCGCATTCTCTGCCGAGGCTATGATTGCGGGGGTTTTTTCTGTCAGAAGGGCGCGGATATTGTTGCTACCGGCTGCTGCGCGCAATTCTTCACCAAATTTGCGCGTGTCGCCAGTTTCGATGCCGTCAGCGATCCACAGAATTTGCGCCTCCTTGTTGCGCGCGAGCCATGCTTTCAGCGGCGCGAGCGCCTTCATGCGATCAGGCAGATAAGGCGCTGGCTTCAAGGCGCGCAAACGCTCTACCAGCGCCTGCGGATCGGCGGGGATGATTTCACGCCCCGCATCCGACATCGGCAGGACTGCACCGGGCCGTCCTTCGCGCGCGGCGGTGGTGAGGGCCTCGCTGGCGGCAGCGATGCGGCGATCCCATTGCACGGCGCCCGGCCAGCCGTCGTCGAGCAAAACAAGCAAGGGGCCACGTCCGCTCTCGCTCGCGGGGGTCGGATTCCAGATTGGCCCGGCCATCGCCAGAATCACCAGCGCGGCCAGAAGCAGGCGCAGCAGCAAAAGCCACCACGGTGTGCGGGCAGGCGTTTCTTCTTTGGGTTTGAGGTCGAGGATCAGCTTGAGAGGTGGAAAGCTGACCTGGCGCGGACGGGGCGGCGTCAAACGCAGCAGATAATACAATACCGGGAGCGCTGCGAGAGCTGTGAGGACGAGCGGAAGTGTAAAGGCCAAGGGAAGACCGAGCATTACGCCGCGCTCCCCTGCGAGAGGATTCCGTGGCCAGCTTCAAGGCGCATGCGCAGGTTCAGCAATGCTTCTGACGCGGGGCGGTCCGTGCGATGGATGGCGAAACTCCAGCCTCGCGATGTGCAGAGCGTGCGGATGGAATCACGATGCATGGCCAGGCGGGAGATATAGTCCTTGCGGAAGGATTCAGCTTCGCCAACGCGCAGCCGCGCGCTCGAATCCACATCGAGAAATTCGGTGTGGCCGGTGAAGGGGAAAGTTTCCTCCACCGGATCCGTAATCATCACCACATGGCCGACAGCGCCATTGGACGCCATGGCGTGAATCGTGCGCTCGATGTCCTTGGGGTCACTCAGCATATCGCTGATGATAATGGCTTGCGTGCGCGAAGCGAGCGCATCGGCGGGGGGAAGTTCCGCCGCGACATGGTCCGGGCGCAAAGCCTCCTGAATCATCGCTTCGGAAAAGCGTTCGGCGATATTGCGCGCGGCCATCGGCCGGGTCAGGCCAGGAATGCCAACGCGTTCGCCGCCACGCACGAGCAGATCGGCGCAGGCGAGGCACAGCGTCAGAGCACGGTCGATTTTTGGCGTGGCTGCGAGGTTTGACTGGAAGGCCATCGAGAGC